>JBHLQK010000122.1:0-9147 GCA_048884925.1 Candidatus Thorarchaeota archaeon | reverse complement strand
CACCCCGTTCCGCGCACTTTTGCAGAAATCTACGAGTCTGTTGTGAACGAGAATCCGGATATTAAGCTCTCGAAGGCATGGGTACATAGAGTGCTCAAACCACTAATTGAAACTAAGCTAGTTCGAGTTGAAGGCCAGTCAGCACATCGCAAACGATACCTAGCAGATGTCAACACCCTAATGACCGGCCTTGAGCAACTGAAGACTAATAGATTGGAAGATATTGACAGGCAGATTGGTGATTTACAGACGATTCTGGACAAAATCACCAAACTCGACTGTGGAGTCTTAGCACAGCAGCTTGTGACAGCACTAACAGGAAAGACCCAGACACCCACAACTCGAATTATTCGTGGTGTGGAGGAGCTGGACAGAGTCCTGAAATACAACGTCACGAATGTTGCCAAGAAAGGTGACATCATCCGAGCTACAGTTCTCTGGCTTACTCCTCTCCTCAAAGGGGGAGAGGATCGAATGATGAAGTTCATTGATGCCGCGAATAATGGAGCCGATGTTCGTTATCTTGTGACTGTTGATATCCTTCGTGCACAACAAATGGTGGATCGAGATATGGATCCGGGAAAGATGAGAGGGCTAGTCCAAGGAATCTTCAAGATGAGAGAAACGGGGTTGAAGTTTGATGTACGTGTCTTTCCAGGAGTAAGAACCTACAGCCAAGTGAGCCTAAACAATCAAAGCACTGCTCTGGTGATTACGGAGAACCCACTGACAGCGACATGGATAACCAGAGAGTTCAATCCGGACCTGATTGACAACGCAGTTTCATCCTTTGATGAACACTGGGAGTCGGCTATTTCATTATTTGAACTCACTCGAGAGGACTTTGCTGAATTTGGTGCTGCAGGAGGGACTCTCGCGAAGTTGCTTTTGGCGGATGAAACTTAAATGGTGCCTATGAATCTCACTGGGTGAAGAGGTGGGGGACGTGACAAGCCGAACAAAAGAGTCGGTATTGACGAGGATTGGCATTGATCCTGATGAGAGGAGGATGATTGTCCTTAGGGCTCTCATAAAGGCACAGAAAGATCATGAGTCATTTGTCACTTTTGAGGAGTTTAAGGAATCTTTCAGAATAGTAGAGGGAGGGAAACGTGTGACTGACCCTCTCCTATATCGTAGCTTAACCTCTCTTGAAAAGGATGGGTATATCATTGTAGACAGGACTGGATACCGCCACAGATATGGTTCTAATCATAAGGTGATGCGCATAGGCCTAAAGAAAGCGAAACAGGCTGCCCTTGAGAAACTTGAATACAAGGCGGATAAAGTCGAATCGGAAATTGAGGCTCTTTCACATCTTGATTCGATTACACTTGCAGAAGAGTTCATGTCCCTGATGACTGGAAAACATGTCAATTCTAAATCTATCTTTGCAGAGGGGCTTCAGGCTTGCTTCGGGGTTATTGACCGCGAGATATGCAAATCTATAAACAGAGGGGATGTGATTCGATTCACTTCTGACTGGCTGAGGGCTGAAGAAGATGTTGAGGGAAAACTGACGAGTATCTTTGAATGCCTGGGAAAAAGCGGGGCAGAGGTACGAGTCTTGTGTCGGTCAGGTGTAGATAACCCACATACAGACGAGTTTAGTGCTATAATACAGAAGTTACATAATCTAGGCTACCGGGTGGCAATGAAAAAACATCCCAGAGATGATGCAACTTATCAGTTCGTTTCTAAGAGCGGAGAAGGAATGTTGCTTATTGTGGCAGAAGCGCCATTGGCTGCCACGTGGATATCTCGAGAGTCCAACTTGCTCTTGATTGATAGCGCAGTTGCAAGCTTCGAGGAAGACTATGCGAAGGCTGAAAAAATGACAGAGTTGACCGAGAGTTGAGTGGCAAGGGTAGTATGGACGTATTTGAGAAACTTGGAGTGGACATGAACTCACGGGACATGCAGGTCCTCAAAGCTGTGGCTGAGTTGGCAAGCAAGAATCCTGAAGGAGCCACGTATGCAGATCTTTCTAAACATCTGACTAAGAAGGGTATTAAGCTCTCGAAGGTCTGGATCTACAAGTGTCTGTCAAGATTAGAGAACGCGGATTATATCATCACAGAGCGAATCTCAATCCCCCGTCTATATTTGACATCCCAGAGAATAATCGCCAATGCATTGGAGAAGAAACGAAAAGCCAAAGTTGAAGAGCTGAAATCAGACAGAAAAGAGGTTAGAACGGAACTGGATTCGATCAAGGGCACGTCGGTAGAAGATCTCACTATGATGGTGTATGACACCATCGTGGGGAGCGGTCCCATCGATAGTTCAACTGTGATAGAGGGTGTAGAGAACGTGAGAAGCATCCTCATCAAGGAGTTCTTCCATAAGGCCCAGCCGGGTGATATAATCAGACTAATGGCTCCTACGCAAGCAATTGACAGAGAGGGTGAAACCAGTGGAGTCACAGAAATGGAACTCCTGATGAAGGCTGCCGAGGGCATAAAGCTCAGGACCATCTTGATCCCAACTGTGGATGCATCACGAGATCAAGGTATTCTGGCCACTTATATTGGAGATTTGAAAGACTTCCTCATAGAAACGATACTCGGCGGGAATATCGAGATTAGAAGCCCTGGTGCTCCGATCAAGACCTATAGAATGGTTTCGCTGAATAACGATGTGATGCTTCTCTATCTAACACACGCTCCTGCATCAGATATGGCTGCACTGGTTCGGAGAGAGGACAATCCAGGCCTACTTGATGACGCGTTAAACACGTTCGATAGAATATTCGACAATGGAATCGATATGATAACGATGATTGCGAAGCTTGCTGAATAAGGCCAGACTGACGGAACAGACGCCTAGGTTCCTACAATCCAGGTTTTGCTCTTGGAGAGAGTTAGGAAAATATCATCGCAGACTGCCTGGAAATCGTCGTACATTCCATAATCGCCTCCAGCGGCATATGGATGACCGCCCCCATTGAATAGACCTGCAGCAACATTACATAGAGTTGACTCAGTACCACGTCTGAATCCTAGGAGACCGCCTTGACTGACAGTTATCAGAAGGTCAGCCACATTCAATTCGTACCCTTCCATCTTGAGGTTCTTTTCATCAGCTAGATATGTGCCGAGGTCAGTAGTTGTGACCCCGGTAGGTATCTCGACAATCCGAACGAGTCTGTTATGAAGAACCTGATCACAATGACCAGCAAGAGCCTTCTTCATCTTCTTGAGACGTTCCTTCCGATATTGACGGACTTGTTGTTCCATCACTGAATCTTTGAACATCTTTGTCTTATCATCCCAGATTCCGGCTATGCCTTTCTCAGCTAGTCCTGTAACTATTGGTAAGACCGTGGCACTCATGTCCAGCTTCTTGTTGATTGCGGCGAACCGGGTGACTGATACCAAATCCGTCAGGGCCACAGCAGCCTCAATCTCCCGAAGATTAAAATCAGTGTCATGTGCAATGAGAGCGAGCTCAGCACAAGTTTCATCCCGTGGCATGAGAACCTTGTGAGCAATTTCAGCAGCACAGTAGTCATGGTTAACCTTGAGGACAGGATTGTTCTTGAGAGATAGTACTGCATCTATCGCTTCCTTACTCCAGTGGTGGTGATCAAGCCACACAACCCTACATCCCTGAGCAACTGCTTGGGATAGACCATCGATTGCTAGAGTCAAGGAGTTCTCGTCAGTACCCAAATCAGTGATTACTATGAGCGTGTGTCTACGTTTGGCCACCTTTGAAAAAGCTTGATCAAATGAACCATAATCCGCAAGTATCATGTCGAATTTGAGTCCCTTTGACTTCGCGTAACGCCATACTATTGCTGCTGCATTCAGGCCATCCACGTCTTTGTCATGCGAGATTGATAATAGCGACGTGAGCTTGGTCTTTGCACCAGGAGTTTCGCTCATAGGGCATCCAGATGGAAACTTGAGGTGCGCCTTTTCTTTCTTTCTTTAATGTACAATATCTCGCTTTACAGAAGTCGGAAGTGTTTTCTATAACTTCTATTGCCTACTCTAATGGCACAAGATGGATGATGTAACTTCTCCTCGATTGATGAGTGGCAATGAAGCCATGGCAAGAGGTGCTCTTGAAGCGGGAGTGGGGTTCTGCACATCCTATCCAGGAACACCATCGACAGAGATAGCAGAATACATCATGAGGAGAGCGGAGAGTCTTGGAATCCATGCAGAATGGAGTGTGAATGAAAAGGTCGCACTTGAAGCCGCGGCGGGAGCCAGCTGGGCTGGAATACCTTCTCTGTGCTCAATGAAGTCACTAGGTCTTAATGTTGCTTCTGATTCTCTGTTGAGTATGAATCTCTCCGAGAGTGGAGAAGGAGGATTCGTGATTATTGTTGGTGACGACCCGAGAGGGCATTCTACGAGCACAGAGCAGGACTCACGATTCTATGCAAAGGCGGCACTTCTGCCTTTGCTCGAGCCGTCTGGGTACCAAGAAGCCAAGGATGTAGTCCCTTATGCCTTTGGCATCTCCAAGAAATACAAAGTGCCGGTCATAATTCGTAGTACGACACGACTCAGTCATTCTCGAGGTTTGGTCACCCCCTGCCCAATTGATAGTCAGGACTTCCCAAGGCCCCTGAAGATGAGTGAGAAGCTCTTCAATGTTCCAAATCCGCATTTAGCACGTCGTGACCTTCAGATTAAGATTCGGAAAATTTCGGAGGAGTTTGATAAAAGCGCCTTCAATAGGCTGCGAGTGAAGAAAGATGCGGAACTTATTACAATCGCATCCGGCATATGCCAAAGGTATGCTGAAGAAGCAATGGAAGAGCTGGGCGTACAAAATGCTAGTACCCTAGGACTTGTTACGACGCATCCCCTGCCAAGAAAAGTGGTTGCTAAGGCAATTAAAAATGCCCGGAATATGCTCTTTCTCGAGGAAACAGACCCCTTTGTGGAGGATGCTGTACGTTCATTTTCAACTGAGTTGATTTCGGTAAGCTGTAAATTCCATGGTAAGCGAAATGATCTGGTCCCCGCCTATGGAGAGATGAATACAGACCTAGCAATCCAAGCAATCCAGAAGGCACTGGGTTTCAAAGTGAATAGAATAGATGAAGAAGAGAAAAAGATTCGCGAATCAGCAAGCAAGCTCCTAATTGGGAGGTCCTTGACCTTTTGCGCTGGGTGTACTCACAGGAATGTGTATTGGGCTGTTCGGAAGGTGAAACAGAGAGTGGGCGGCAAGCTCTTCGTGACGGGAGACATTGGCTGCTACTCACTTGGTGTGTTCTATGATGAAGCCATTAGCACGCTCTTCTCTATGGGATCAGGAATCGGGATTGCTAGCGGGCTTGGTCAACTTCACGAATTTGGCCTTGATTCGAGAGTGGCGGCAGTTGCAGGAGACTCGACATTTTTGCATGCCTGCATACCTGCTCTTGTCAATGCGAAGCACAAGAATGCAAATGTCACCTTTATGATCCTAGACAATTCAACTACAGCTATGACTGGATTTCAGAATCACCCGGGTGAAGAAGATCAACCTGATGGCCAGAGGATGGTAAGCATAGAAAAGATAGCCCAGGCCATCGGTCCAGACTTCTATGCAGTTGGCGATGCGGCGGACTTGTCCAGCACGATAGGCCTAATTCATAATACTATCCGTAAAGATGGGCTCAATGTTCTGCTGTTCAAGAGCATCTGCAGACTTGAGAAGCAAAGGATGGGAGAAACCTATACTGAGCAAGGAGAAATTCACATCGATTCAGATGCATGCCATGGCGAGAGCTGTAAGATATGCGCTGCTCAATTTGGATGTGTAGCACTAGGATGGCACGATGAAACGGCCAGACCCTTCATCTATGACCATGTCTGTGTAAGATGTGGCGCATGCGTTATAGTATGTCCGCATGATGCAATCAAGCAGGGATGACCGATGAAAGAGGACTACAACATTCTCATAGCTGGGGTGGGAGGTCAAGGCAATCTCGTTTGCGGCAGAATCCTTTCGGAAGCAGCGGTGTTTAATGACTTCCATCCTGTGATTGGAGAAACATTTGGCGCTTCCCGAAGAGGCGGCACAGTCTTTACTCATCTTCGCATCAGCAATCGTGACAGGGGACCTTTGATACCAAAAGGTAGAGCTAATCTCCTCCTAGGAATGGAGCCACTAGAGGCGCTTAGGGCATCTATAGAATATGCAGGGAAACAGACAGTCGCAGTCATAAGTACTGCCATAGTCGAAACACCAGAGTCACTTTCCGATGCAACTGAGTATCCATCTGTGGACAAGATTATCGAGGCCCTTAATTCAATCTGTGGAGAGGTGGTAGCAATAGACCCAGTAGAGGCGCTGGAGAATATGGGAGGCTTGCGCCTGCTGAACTCCTACTTGCTTGGGGCCATATCAGTTCTAAATGAAGTTCCACTTAGCAAAGACGATATTCGAGAATCGATTGGGAGAACACTACGGAATCCAGAACTGAACCTAGCAGCCTTTGATGCAGGCGCAACAGACACTCTCAAGTCATCGCGTTGATATTATAAGTTCTTCTTCGCCTCAGCAGCTTTACGTGCTTCACGCCACATCTGTTCTGCCAAGACAGTGAACATGTCAGCCACACCTTCACCTGTTTTTGCTGACGACTCCATATAGAGAAAACCCTGGTCTTCAGCCCATCGCTTGGATTCGGCTGATGGGACTGCTCTGTCCGGCAAGTCGGTCTTATTGCCTACCACGATGATAGGTACACGAACACCGATTGACTCATCCGCTTCCTTGACCCACTTGGAAAGTTCGGTGAACGAGCGTCTCCGTGTGACGTCAAAGATCAGGATGATTCCCGCTGCACCACTGTAGTACATCTTGCGCACAGCCTTGAAACGCGCCTGCCCAGCTACGTCCCAGCACTGAAGCTTAATGCCCACAGCATATTCTGGCTCCGGGGGTGAAATGTGAGTGAGCTTCACAGCAAACTGAGATCCAATCGTCGTCTTGTAGTCTCGCTCGAAGACACCTGTCACATAGCGATTCACTAGAGTTGTCTTCCCGACGGCACCTTCACCTGTTATCATTACCTTAAACAGATACGTATAGCTGTCGCTAGGGGTGCCAGGCCTGGGAGGCTTTGGCGTTCGTGCCCGCATTTCAGTCACTAATGCACTCTCATCTGCGACCTCCTCGACAATGACTTTCGGAGGCACAACTGGCGCAGTTTCTACCATGACAGCTGCAACTTCGTCCACTTCAGATATCACAGGAGTACCAGCTTCCTCCACACCAAAAAGCTTGTCGAGCAGTTCTTCGGCTTCTCTCAGTGACTCATCCGAACCCTCTGTTGCGGTGATCTTGAGAATCTCAGCAGCCTTTGCCTTCTCAACTTCACCGACTCCTGTACTATCGACAGGTGCGAAGGGAGATGGTTCAGGCTCAACAGCTGGTTTGGGTTCAATTACTGTGGGCAGGGAAACAGATGGCATTGCGGCTGGAGCTGCCACAGCAGCACCCTTCTCCACAAGGATTGCTGTTTCAGGAGTTGTGATCTGTTTAATCTGACCTGTTGCATCTGTCCACATCAATACAATTGGCCTAATGATGACTGTGCCCTCGGTAGTGGGCACTAGGTCTAGCTCAATTGTTTTTGCTTCACCTGGATTGATATCATATTTGAGCTGGTTATCAGGCACCTGTAAATTGTCCTTTGGGAACCAGTATACCTTACCTGTGACTCCTGTAATCGGCTGGTCTGTTATATTTGCAACAGTGATTTTGCCTTTGAGATGAGTGCCAGTCTTGGCCTGCGCGTCAATCTCGAATTTTGGAATCAGTTGATATAGTCCCTGAAGCACTCTCAGTGGACCATTCGAGATACCCACAAGAACCTCTTTTCGGTCGTCTCCTCCTGCATCTCCAACACTTAGTGCGAGAATCTTTTCTCCAATATTCACGCTGGCAAGCTCCTGAAGCTCAGCCATATGTAGGTTATAGAACTTCACCTTGTAGTCAGAGGTAGCAACAATCAGCTCATCCATGTGGTCTGCGTTTATCTCCTCCATGACTACAGATAGTGCATTGACTCCCTCCAACTTGGTGAATAGGTCAAGCTTGCTTTCCTCATTCCGGTATACTCTAACAGTGCCGTCTCGTGTAACGACACCCAACTCCATTTTGCGGTCACCCAGGAGATCACCAGCCCTTACCGAGATAATCGGGCTCTGGAGATGAAGCACTTCGATTTCGTCAATGCTGTGGTCTCGCACTTTGAACACTCTTAGCGAACCATCAAGATTGCCGGTGACGAACTCGTCAATTTCATCACCGATCACATCACAGATGCCAATTGAGATTGGCATATTATCGAGTTGATGCTTAGCGTACTCTGTAATCCTGTCTTCAGTATCCATCTGGAAAACTCGAAGTGATGAATCGCTTCCTGCAACGATTATCTCGTTCTTCTCATCACCTGTGACATCTGTAACCATAACCGTAGTAATGAACTTGTCAATTGGATACTCCGACAGAAGCTCAAACTGCCCGCTTGGTGCGAACCTGTAGACCTGAAGAGTACCAGACTCACCGGGAATCTCTCCTGGGTCAAGACTGCGTCCAACAACAATCTCCATTCGACCGTCGTTGTTTGCATCAGCAATTTTGATTGACAGGATGCTGCCTTCTAGGTCCTTCTGAGCGAGAAACCTCATTTCAGCAGTACTACCGTCATATAGCCTGAGGACTCCATCCCGGTCTCCTGTACAGAGCTCTGAAGTTCCAGATCCTGTGACATCGCCCATTGCTATTGCGGTGGTGCTTTTGTCATCCTCGATCTCGAAGAGAATTCTTGGCGTGGTCAATTTGAGATACCATCCGGGTACGTGAACGCACTATTATCATGTGCATAGTGGGTTAATCTAATAATTCTTTCAGAGTACGGCCTTTTTGTACTTTGTTGGGTCAGTCTCCGACACAGTAGATAGAATGCACAAAATAACATATTATTTAACGTGAGGCCAACGTGATTTAGACTGGTGACACCTTGCCTACGCTCTCAGTTCGTAATATTGTAAAAGCCTATCCAAATGGCGAAGGTGGAGTAACTAGAGTCCTCGATGGAGTTTCATTTGAGGTGAAAGATGGAGAATTCCTGAGTGTCCTAGGACCTTCAGGATGCGGCAAGACAACTCTGCTAAAAATAATCGC
>JBHLQK010000121.1:0-9491 GCA_048884925.1 Candidatus Thorarchaeota archaeon | reverse complement strand
AAAGTCAGCGAAGAGATAGCGAATCTTAAGAACGAGCTAGAGCCACTTGCCGCCGAAATCCTTGCATTCCCTGATGCCTACTTCGGGCAGTTCCTAGATGCCACGGAGAAATCCGCTATCATTTCTCGAATCGCCGATAAAGGACTACTAACGCAGGCAATATCTCATCTCCAGGAGGCTGTTTCCATCCGTGATACAGGAGGCACTCGTGGTCTTCTGAATTCGATAAGCAGCGCATTAGAAGCCCTTGAAACCAAAGATGAGATAGAGGCTGCTGCTGCAATCAATATTGAGTCCGTCCTGAGCCCGGTATCTGATTTAATCACACGGATTGAAGACACCGTCAAAGATTACGAGGTTGCTGCAGAAGCCGCTGCCAAGTCAGCGCGCTCTGAACTGAAGTCACTGCTCGCTTCGATATCAGAAGCCATTTCTGGAATTCAAGATGATCCTACATCAGCCTTAGATGCTCTTCAGAAGCTGGGAACAAAGACAAGATATGGACCATTTCTTAGGACCTCAGCTCAAATAAAGCGAGGGATCCGCGAGGGGCGCATCGATGAGAAGAGAGCGTTACACCTCGTTTCTGAGAACATACTGATAGAGCTCAGACGGGGAGTAATCATGTTCATCCTGTCCAAGATGGGCTCACGCACAGTCATTGAAATTAGCAGACTGACGGACTCACATTCAACTGACATTCAGGCTGCCATAGTAAGTATGATTCAAAGAGGCGAAGTTGAGATGGTTGGTCTCGACAAGGACGCGCCTGTATTCTCACAAGTTCTTGAAACCATACCCAATTCAACATTGGTGTTCAAGAGAATACTACAACAGTTCAATGGCGTAGGAAAGTCGCTCGAAGGTGATGTACAAGCTTCTGTTAAACAATCAGTAGGAAGAATGGAGCCTCTGCTTGGAAGGCTTCAGAAACTTGGCCAATATGATGAAACGGCTCTTGCTGAACCTCTAAACAGCCTACGTGAAACCGTTGACCAAGCAACAGAAGCAGTTCTGCAATCCAAGCCCGCTGACAGCTCCGAAAACCTGCGCTTACTTATTTCTGCAGGTCTCGAAGCTTTTGCAAGATTCAGACTCAAGATCACCCTCGAAAAGGGTCCCAACCTTGTTTCTGGAACCAACGTCTATGGAGAGAAACTAGATCCAGATGTATATGAAAAAATGATGTCTAGCTATCTGGATAATGAGCTTGAACGGGGAACAATTCTCATCCTCATACGTGAATTGGGAGCAATGACTGCAAAGGATCTCGGAGAGAAGACCAACATCCCGAAAAACCGGATTTTACAGCATCTACTTCGTATGAAAAGAGACGAGCTGCTCACTTCAGCTGGTGAGAGTCATGGCTATCTTCTCTATGATGTTCCAAGGACCCCCACAGAGGCGGAGCTCGCAATTGAAACTGCAAGTTCTCTCGCACTTCAACTCACAGAGGCATCATCCGAGCTTGAGTCCCTTCTTCAAGAACTGAGGGCTGAGGACATTGGCAAAGTGGTCAATGCTCTAGAAACTCTATCGAAGGGTCGTGATAAGTTGGTCAAGCTCACGATTGAAGGAAATGTGGTGGGAAAAGAAATACTCGTGGGGATAGAGGAGAAGATTAGATCAGCTGTATCATTATCCTACCGCACACGAACCAAAATTCCCAGTACCCGTCCAAAGGTGACATTGGATGATTTAGCAGAGGTGGACGTCCCATCAGTTCTTGATGAATACAGGACAATGATGGGCTATGCCCCCTTGCTTGGCTTTGGCACAATCGAGTGGGATATTTCCAAGTGTCTGGGCTGCAAGTCTTGTGAGATTGCCTGTCCCGAGGATGCAATTGAACTGAAACCAGTGGTCGAAGTTTCCAAAATCTTTGACATCTCTGACGAGGCTCTTGATAACCTGCCCGTAAACAAATCGCTCTTCTACAAAACCGTGAAGGGTCTTGCAACTCAGAAGCCCATAGGTGATATTGTTCTGGCAGATGACTCGCCTGGCTTTGGCACAGTCGAAGTTGATCTCTGGCTATGTGTGGCATGCCGAACATGCGTAAGACGCTGTCCAGGTCCTGATGAAGGTGCACTAGAGCTGGAACTCAAGTGGAGTCTTCCAGAGGTAGTTCGTCAAATCACTAGCAAAAACTGATTCCTGACCATGTCTTTGCCATTTGACAATGGCCTTATACCACCTCGTCCTACCAGTGTTAGTTTCAATATCTATGAGGGAGAATAATGGTCGATTTCAGCCTTACAAAAGAACAGATTGATCTACAGAACAGAACACGCGAGTTTGCTCAGGAGTATATGATTCCATACGCTCACTACTACGACAAGACAGGTGAGTTTCCCCTACCAATCATCAAGAAGTGCTGGGAGGCAGGCCTCATGAATTTGGCAATACCAAAGGAGTATGGTGGTCTGGGCTTAGGCGCTATCGAACAATGTATTGTTGTCGAAGAGATGGCTGCAGGCTGTGCTGGAATGACCACCAGCATCTATGTCAACAGTCTTGGCGCAGAACCAATCCTGATTGCTGGTAACGATGACCAGAAGGAGAAATATCTGCACCCTCTCACCAAGGACCTGAAGTTCGTAAGCTTTGCATGCTCTGAGCCTGGCATGGGCAGCGATGTAGCTGGAATCAAGACACTTGTGAAGAAGGAGGGTGACCACTATGTTCTCAATGGTTCCAAGTTCTGGATCACCAATGCACCTCATGCTGACTACTTCACAGTATTTGCCTCTCTTGACCCAAGTCAGAGACACAAGGCATTATGTGCCTTCATTGTTGACGCGGACACCCCGGGAGTCAAGACTGGTCGTCCAGTTGAGAAGATGGGCCACAGAGCATCTACTACTTCCTCAGTGATATTTAGAGATGCAAAGGTCCCTGCTGAGAACCTGCTGGGTAAAGAAGGCATGGGATTCAAGATAGCAATGCAGACATTCAGTATGACAAGACCCTCAATTGCTGCTTTTGCCACAGGTCTAGCCCGAGCGGCAATGGAGTATGCCAGAGAATATGTCAACAGAAGAGAGGCATTCGACCAGAAACTCAAGGACTTTCAGGTTGTCAGTTTCAAACTGAGTGATATGTATGCCAAGGTCGAAGCTGCGCGACTTCTATACCTGAAGGCTGCTTGGGCCGCTGACAACGGCTTGGATCCTACGATTCCAGCTAGTGTTGCAAAGGTTATGGCTACAGAGGCTGCTATGGAAGTGGCTCATCAGGCAGTTCAGGTTCATGGGGGATATGGCTACATCGATCAATATCCAGTAGAGAAGCTGTTCAGAGACGCGAAACTCTACGAAATCTATGAAGGCACAAGCGAGATCCAAAGACTCGTGATCTCACGATATGTACTAGACGGTTATAGTCCTGCGATGGAAAAGATTCCTAAGTGGTACAACAAGAGGCCTCCAGATTTTTGAAAGAAAATATGCTCAAACTCGACTATTACGTTATGATGCACAAAACAAATACGTTTGAAACCACAGCCAGCTATTGAGCTGGAATGTATGTGGATCAAGAGGTTTGATGATTGTGAGGAGATAGTTGCTCTAGATGGCACAATACTCCGTGAACTCCTGAATCCTCGTCATGACAAGGAGGGACTGAAGCTCGACTACAGCATTGCCCATGCCATTGTAAAACCAGGCAAGGCATCCTTTCCACACAGATTCTTTGAGGCTTCTGAAGTCTACTATATACTCCAAGGCACAGGTGTCATGCACATTAATGACGAAACCGCGAAGGTTGAACCAGGCGATGTGGTCTATATTCCTCCAAAGGGGGTCCAGTACATCGAAAACACCGGCGAATCAGACTTGGTATTCCTGTGCATAGTAGATCCACCATGGCTTCCGGAATCTGAAGAGCTTTTGGAGTGAATCATTCCTTCGTAGGTCTTCATCTAGTGGTTCAACGACTTCATCCCTGAATCTGTCTTATAATGACATTATTCTGTTTCAAATGGCACACAGAGAGATGAGGGGGCTCCCACGATACTCTTTACCTTTTGCAGGTTCAATAACACTCCCCAGATGACTAGGAATAGGATTGTAGATATTGAAGGCAACATGTTCAGAAAGGCAGTCGGCACGCCTAGTGGCTGGAAAGCATAGCGAAGGACGTCGAACGCTCCAAAGATGTAACTCCCTACAAAAGCTCCCACAGGGTGCCACAGTCCAACAACCACTAAGGCTATGACAATCCATCCTCGAGCGGTTGTGATACCTTCAACCCACATTGGAATCCATGCAAGAGTCAGATATGCACCGCCAAGTCCAGCCATCATCCCGCCAAATATCACACTTAGATATCTGATTCGAACCACATCAACGCCCTGCGTGTAAGCCGCCATCGGATTCTCTCCAACACTCCGTATCATTATCCCATACCGTGTCTTGAAGAGAATAAACCAGAGGGCCGGAACCATTACGTATGAGAAGTAGACAAGCATGTTCTTGTTGAAGAAGATAGGACCAATAATCGGGATTGCACTGAGGCCTGGAATAGCTATAGGCCCAAATGGGACTATTGGCACACCTATTAGACCTAGACCAAGAATACTACTCAATCCTGTTCCAAGTATGGTTAGTGATATGCCTGAAACAACTTGATTTCTGTTGAACGTGACCGTCACTATTGCATGTATGAGAGCTAATAATCCCCCAACCAGAGCCCCAACAAATGCGCCAATCCAAAGGTTGCCTGTTATATGCGCCGCCGCGAAGGATCCCGCCGCTCCTGAGATGACCATCCCTTCAATACCCAGGTTCAGTATACCAGATCGCTCTGTCACCATCTCACCCAAAGTGGGAATCAGGAAGAACGTGGCAGCAATCACAATCTGGGATCCTGTCTGCTCAATTGTCACGACGTAACCTCCATTCAGCTGTGTGTCGCAGGAAGAACTCAGTCACGAGTACAAAGAAGAGAATGGCACCATTGAAGAGATTCACGACACCAAAGGGCAGTCCAGCGGATTGTATCTCAACCCCTCCGGCCAACAGGCCAGCAAAGAAGAGCGAACTGACAATGACTCCTATTGGATTGAGTCCGCCAAGCCATGCAACAGCAATGCCTGTGAATCCTAATCCTGTTGAAATCTCCATCCGTAAGCGGTATAGATTGGGGTTGCCTGCGACTTCACTTACCCCAGCAAGACCCGCTAAGCCGCCAGAGAGTAGCACTGTAATTATTGCTACCTTGAGGAAACTCATACCCATAGCCTCCCCGGCCTCTGGGTTCTCTCCCATCACATTGATTTCGTAGCCCAACTTCGTTTCTGTGATGCCATCCTTGGTTCTGACTAGATACTGATGAATGAGTAAGGTCAATCCAACTGCTAGGATGATTGTCAGATGGACTCTTGTTGTGGGAAACA
The DNA here is from genome assembly GCA_048884925.1 of Candidatus Thorarchaeota archaeon. Lineage (GTDB taxonomy): Archaea > Asgardarchaeota > Thorarchaeia > Thorarchaeales > Thorarchaeaceae > SMTZ1-83. Next base: position 4,093 of record JBHLQK010000121.1, on the reverse strand, counting down.
GGGGGATCCGTGCTGATTCTGGAATCAATGGCGATTGAGGAAAGCCCCAGCCTGCTGGGTCTTGCCACGGTCCTGTGACAAGATATTCCACGAGATAGAGGGCGGGAAAGAAGAGAAGGAAGCTAATCACCACATCTGAGCCCTTGAACTGGCTCTTTACTCTGAAAATTGCTATAGGCAAGGCCCAAAGTGCACCTGCAGCAAATCCTGCCAAAAACATGATTGGAATCAGAATCCCACTTGGGAGGTGTTGAAGAGAAAAAGCCACTCCAGTAGCTGCAATTGCACCAACTATGAGCTGACCTTCAGCACCAATGTTGTCAATCTTTGCTCGAAACGGTATTGCTAGCCCTATTGCAACCAATAGTAGAGGAATGAAACGCGAAAGAGTTTCAATAATTCCATACCTAGTGAAGAATGCAACCCTGAATATGTCCAAGTAGAGCGCCAAAGGGTTTATCCCATAGGCAAGAAATATGACGGCAACTACTGCAAGGCCAAGAAGCAGCGCGAGGATTCTTGTTCGGATAGACTGTTCAAATGTAAGTTTCGAAGATCTCTTTCGGAAAGTAATCTCAAAGGGCCATAGTTTTCTCTTGAGATATCCAAAACCCCTTTCAACCATGGTCTTGAGTCGGGTGAGTGAGGTACCAAAACTTCCCAAATTCACATTAGTTCCCCTCCTCAGAACCAATTGAATCTGAAACGAATCCTCCCATCATGAGACCGACAGATTCTCTGGTTGCCTCTTCAGAGGTCAAAGTCCCAATAATCTCGCCATTGTAAATTACGCTGATTCTGTCACACAAGGTGAGAATCTCAGTGAGATCGCTAGACACCAATAGAACAGCTGCACCTGAGTCACGCTGTTTTAGAAGCTCTTCACGAACGAATTGTGTTGTTGCAACGTCCAGTCCAAATGTTGGATTCTCAGCAATGAGAAGCCGTCTTGAGCCTTGTACTGGCTTACGTGAAATCTCTCTAGCTACTACAATTTTCTGCTTATTGCCCCCTGACATGCTTCTCATAGGTGCCAAAGGACTCGGAGTGTCCACCGAAAACTGTTCTATGAGTTCATCTGTTAGCTGAATCATGGCGTCCCGGTCAATCAAAAGGCCTTTCGAATCAGAGTAGTAGCTCATCATTAGGTTCTCTCTCACAGTGAGATCCAATACCATTGCTTTCCTTCTATTCTCAGGAATATATGATACGCCTAAATCTCTGATTGCACCAACAGACATGTTCGTGATATTCAATTCACCTGCGTCAGAGTGCCACAGTATCTTTCCCGTCTTCGCTACCCGGAAATGTACTATCGACTCGAGCAATTCCCGCTGACCATTCCCTGCAATTCCAGCAATGCCTAGAATCTCACCCGCTCTTGCACCGAGATTGACATTAGTTACAACTTGAATCCCCATGTCATTTTCGACGCACAAATCTTGAGTTTCCAAAACTATCTGACCAGGTTTCAACTCCTGCCGTTTCAGGTCGTACAATGTTTCTTTTCCGACCATCAAACGAGCGAGCTCTCGGACGCCCTGCTGGGGATTGGACTTCAACTTCTGAACTCTGCCTTCGTCAAGCGTGTCGACAACTTGACCCCTTCGCAGGACCGTTATCCTGTCGCTTATCTGAATTGCTTCTTCAAGATGATGAGTGATTATGACTATGGCTTTTCCCTCAGCTTTCAATGATTCGAGAAGAGCAAATAGATCATCGACCTCAGGGGGGGTCAGCATAGAAGTAGGTTCATCAAGAATGATTATTCCTGGGTCTGTGATGAGCGCTTTTAGTATCTCTACACGCTGTTTCTCTCCACCAGACAGTTTCCATACTTTCATTTTCGGGTCGATGTCACCCAAGTCAAACTTCTGAACCGCCTCTCTAACTGCCTCCTCTACCGTGTCAATGGATAGAAGGAAGCCCTTTGTCAAGCTTAGAACATTCTCTGCAACAGTATGTCTCTCAATAAGTGTGCGAGACAGGTCTTGGTGGGCTATTCCAATCCCATGCTCAAGAGCATCTCGGGGTGTTTTCAGTTCGAGTTCTTTTCCCTCTATGATTACAGATCCACTATCAGGTCTTCGACACAGATTCATGACAAGAGTACTCTTACCTGCCCCATTCTCTCCAAGCAGGGCATGAATCTCCCCTTTCTTGAGTGTGAAGTTGACATGGTCATTTGCACGAATCTCAACTTCGCCTTCTCCATAGAAGGTCTTGCAGACCTCTCGCATCTCTAGTGCAGTTTCCATGTAAGATTCCCCTGCATTCTTAGGTTTCCCATACGGGAATTTGTAGTATTTCAATGGTAGGCTTCTTGGAAACAAACATTACAAAAAAGAAAGGGGCGGGGGAGTGATAATCCCCCTTAACTTGGGTCATGTGGGTATGTCTGCAATGATTCCTTCAACAAACCAGTCTATACTCAATAGGGTCCCAATATCGGCACGTTCTCCATCTGCCAACCATTGCGTCCCATTCTTGAAGTTCAATGGACCTGAGAATGGGTCAAAGATCACATTTGGCATGCTCATCTGTGCGATTCTGGTCATGACCAAATCGTAGACGCTCAAGGTACCAAGAAGGGGATCTGTAACATCGATAGCTTTGAGGTCATCCTCAAACAGTGGGTTGATTTGAACACCAAATTCACCACCAAGCTCGATCCCACCTTCCTGCAATAGCCAAAGGTAATCAACATCCGCAAGGTTTGTGTTTGTATACTGGCCAAGGTAGATCTTCTGGATTATGTCGTCGTAGATTACGCCCCAGTCTGCCAACTGCCCGCTTATTGTGCTTGTTGGAGCATAGGACTGCATGGGCGAATAATGACTGAAGACATACACGTCGTCTGTGGAGTTTGCCACGAGTGGTACAGCAGTAGAGTCTTCTGTGAAGGCAAGCATGTCCACACCTGTTCCTATCAGGGCGTTAGCTGCAGTTGTGGCTCCAGGAGGATCGAACCAATCTGTCTGAAGCCAACGCACATCAGTAGTAACTGAATCATTGACCTCGTTAGCACCAATCGCAAATGCGTTAATGTGCCTCACAAGCTCAGGAATCGGGAATGCTGCAACATAGCCTATCTTGCCAGTCTGGGTGAGCGCACCAGCCATCAATCCATTCAGATAATACAGCTGGTAGAAGTCTGCAAAGTAAGTGCCTACGTTGTCACTCCTCAGAAATCCTGAACAGTGGAAGAACATCTTGTCAGGATGCCGAGCTCCAGCTGCAATTGTCGCATCCATGAATCCAAAGGATGTCGTGAAGACCACATCGCAACCTTCATTCTCTATCAGATAGTCAATTCTATCTCCTGCTGTTGCTTCTGGTACTGATTCCAAATATACAGTGGTAAGCCAGTCATACTTGTCATCTATGAACCGTCTTCCCACATCATGGGCATTGGTCCATCCGTAGTCTCCTATAGGACCGACGTAGATAAAGCCCGCCTTCAGAGTTCCCAGATCAGTAACCGGGGGGCCTAGCCCACCACCATAGGTCAGGAAGCCTACTCCGAAGCCGAGGCCAACGCCGACTATCAGAAGGATAACGGACATCGCCATAGTTCTTGAACTACTCATTCTATTTCACACTCCACACATACATGTGCTGAGGTGTCATCTCCCGGCAACAACCTCAATAGAACTAATCACCTCTGGCCTAAATATCTTGTCCGAATTACTCAATCAATCATTTGAATGAAGGAAACTTGGCGCCATTGATGTCTTAAAACGCAGGAAAGCCGCTCAAGTCCTAACGTCAACAGTGGTACAATTCCTCTCGTACAGTCAAGCTATTTTTCCGTATCATATACCATCCAACTAGTACTTCGACACATAGCATAACCGTTCGCTGACCCGTTCTTCTGCTGTTCTTTGTCGCCCAGTCAATCCTAGTTGGGTTCATGACCTTGCTCAGCAGGAAGAGTCTTCTATTCTACTTTCCCATTGCCAATGGTGATCCATAGGCATTATTGTTTGGGTTGGGGGTGTCTTTCAACGGGGCGCTAAATGGATTGGTTCATCTTGGTCCACGCATATCCGCAAAATTGCTATCTGTAACCCGCCCGGTCCATCAAGCGGAT
>JBHLQK010000120.1:0-9502 GCA_048884925.1 Candidatus Thorarchaeota archaeon | reverse complement strand
TCGTTCGCAATAGCCGTGTTGCAACCATCAACGATGACATAAGCTAGAATGAAGGGGAGTCGTTTCAGGGAAGACTTACCGCTCCACCCAGCGACCGTGAAGGTATGCACAGTGCCGACCTGCGCCAGTTTTGTCCAGACTGATTTTTCCAAATTACAGTCAAGATTCCAACAGTTCACCCTTGGCGGGAAGAACTTGTCGCCACACTTCGGGCATTTGGTTCCCCAAAATTCGCCATCAACGAAGCCCTTGCCAAGCTTAGAAACCTCAGCATATTTCCAGTAGTACAGCTGGTCATAGTGTAGATAGACCTTAAACTGCTCCTCCTTTGAGTCCCAGTCATAGCCCATGAAACCTATACCAGTTTCCTTGACATCACCTCGGAAATCATTGCTATGCTTGTCATCCCACTCAACGTGGAGTGGAATCTTGTGCAGTCTCTTGTCTTCAACCATCTCTATGGCCTCCTAAGAATGAAGTTCGAGATACTGGTTCCAGTACCTGCATGACTGTTGACAAGACCCGTGTTTGCGTCTTTGACGTAGGTCTTGGAGCTCAGGTGCTTCTTTGGAGCTGTATCGTTGAGGTGGTACATGCACTCGACAGCAGACATTATTCCTGTAGCACCAACGGGATGACCATAGCCCATGAGACCTCCACCAACGTTAGTGGGAATATCACCGTCCATGAAGGTCCTCTTTTCACGGATGAACTCCTGCATGTTTTCCTTATCGCACCAGTGGAGAGCCTTGTAAATCTGCACCTCAGAGGAGCTGAAAGCGTCGTGAATCTCTGCCACGTCAATCTCCTTTATGGCATTCTTGTATTCAATTCCAGCCATATCATAGGCGACTTCACCAGAATGGCGGCAAGCTGCAAACTCGGTCATATCAGGGTAGCCCTTCCCATACTTCTTATTCCAGTTCGGGAAGTCGATACGATCTCCCGCACGGATTGTGCAGCTGCTAAGACCGGCGCCATCGATGACCACGTAGTTGTTTGGAGCATGCTTCTTCGCCCACTCCTCAGTTGTGACGAGAGCAAACGCTCCGCCGCGGCTCATCAGGCAGCAGTCGTACCTCTTTAGCGGGTAACTGATTAACCTGCTATTCATGATGTCGTCAACAGTGAGGTCTCTCTTGTACTTCTGATACTCACCGCGGTACCACTGGGACTTCTCATTCTCAGCGGCGTAGTTTCTATTCTTCAGAGCAGCGAAAGCAAAGTCCTCCTCTGTCAGGTTGTTCTCCTTCATGAACTTGTAAGCCATTGCGGCGTAGTAAATTGGATAGATCCCGCCTGCCAGCGCCTCATAGCGTGTATCGGATGCGAGGGCGATAAACTCAGAGCCCTGTGACTGGGTGACATTGTCCATGGTCTCCCAGCCTGCCACTCCTACAACATCGAAGAGACCAGACTTGATGGCAAGGAAAGCACCATAGAGGGCTGAACCCCCAGTGTTCCCTCCGTTCTCAATTCGCACGTGCGGAAGTCCGACTAGTCCCAGGTGATCATGAACGATCCACTCCGGGCAGAGTTGTTTGCCAAAGTGAACTGAAAAGTGAGAATAGACCATAAACTCCAGGTCTGCTAGGTGGAAATCAGGTACATCACCCTGGGTTTCCACAATAGCATTGGCAATCATCCCTTCCGGGGTTATATGCATGGGATAGTCGAAAGGTGTGACCGCACCGCCTGCGATACAGACTTTTCGACTCATTTGAATCACTAAATCCTCGTTCTCCCACCTATAGTGGTGGTCGATTTCTGCGGCAAACCCACTTGAACCGGTACTTAACAGCTTCGGCCATAGGAATAAGAACAGATTCGGTCATCTATACAGCTACAGCGTGAAGAAACCAAGTGCGCTGTCGCCAATACATAAATCGAACCAGCCTGCAGAATATATCGATGGAATTGAAAATCATAGATTTGGCCAAGAGCCTAGCCGCGTCCACTAGAGATTGGCGTGAGAGAGCTCTTCGAAACCTGCAAGAGGAAGGATGCAGTGACCTTTCACATCGACCTAAATCAGGAATGTCAGCTATAGGATGGCTTCTCGCCCATCAGGCAGCGGCCTATGACTACACATTGAATATTTTGATCAAAGACAACCCCCCTAGGCATCCTGAGCTCTTTTACAAATATAGAGGAGATAGTCAGGACCCAGGAGATTGGAAAGGGCATTCATTACAAGAGATTAATGAGTATTACGACTCAACAGAGAAGGATTTCCTCGATTGGGTAGCAGAGCTATCCGACAAAGAACTGAACAGCGTGCTAGAGCAACCAAGAATTCCACAGTTCTTTAAGGGAATGCGAATCTTGGATGTGATTGCATTTACTTTCACACACCTGAACCACCACAACGGGCACCTCAGTGCAATCAAGGGCGATTGGTGCCAGCATAACAAAATCAAGTAACAGTGATATTGGAAAATGGAAATCTCCAAAACATGCAGCACCTATCAATAGGAACCGCATGCTTGAAGAATCAAATAATAAATCAGTGACTAGACTGCTTTCGCATTAGCTCTGACAATCTCTTCAACCTTGTCGAGCTTTGCTTGTATATCAGGGTCCTTGATATTGACAACAATCGAAACGTCGAGGTCGGCAATCTGTTCGTTACCCTTTTTGTCAGCGTATGCCACATCGACCTTGTAGTTGACCCGGTCATTCTGCTTTGCCCTAAATCCCTTGGCCTCTTGTTCAATTTCATAGCCACCCTTGATCGGGTACAGAACACCGTAATTCACCATCTGGACCGACTCGGCTGATATAGACTTTGTAATCTGTTCCATGATAGACTTGTTATACATATAGCTACCCAATTGAATCAGGCTCAAGAAAGCGAACACACCGCCTCCACTCACCCTGGCCTTCTTAGCTTCTTGTACACCAGTGGCAATTACACGATAATTCGACACGAAGACATTTCCCTTGATGACGGACTTACCGGTCTCAACCCAACCATCTGCGATGACTGCGAACTCTTCACCTGGCAACTTACAAAAATTCTCGACAAAGAATATCTCGTAATCGGACAGCTTCGACGGGTCTCTGGCGCGCATTATCTTATCAAACAGGACGTAGGCTTTCTCGGAGAATAACGCTGGATCCACCAGGATAGCATCTTTCATAATCTCACCGAAAGCTTGGAATTCTGAACGGTCAATTTTCCTGAATGCATCCATCAGCTTTTTGCCGACATCTCCAGATTTGCCCTTGTTCATATTTTCCATTACTTCTCTTCTTAGTTTTTCTAAGTCTACTTTACCCATTTCAAAAACCTCAGATTGGTCTAATAGGTTCTAGATTCATGTAATTGTTTGATATTAAGGGTAATTTGGACATTCTACCATAGCAGTTTAGGCGCAGTAATGACCACAATAAGGTCAAGGTGTGCTTCGCGATCTTAACTGATACCACCTAAAGCTACCAATTGGGATAAGGATTAGGAGACAGATGACAAGATCACCAACTATCTCAAGAACGAAGTAAGACCAAGAGGATCAAGCCATAACCGACCTAATCCCATCATCTTGACAATTGGGAATACAGGTAGACCTCCAAAGACTCTCTTTAGAAATACTGCATCTATTCGGCACGTATACCTTGGGCCGATTTGTCCACCGATAATCATCCCAACACCCATGGCTAGCCCAAAAAACATGAATGTAGACAAATCCCCATAATTCGGTAACATAAAGTAGTTCATGATTGTGCCAGCGCTCGTGGTGAAAATCATGGTGAACATGGAAGTAGCCGCTGCGATGAGAATTGGCATGTCCAGTAGTATACACAACACAGGCACTATTATGACACCGCCCCCTACACCCAGCAGACCTGACGCAACTCCTCCACCTAGAATTCCCAGAAATGCAATGCCGAGACGAGCTTTACTCGATTGATAGATATCGGATGCTGCTATTTGGGAAGGGTGGTCTTCTCTCTCGGTCCTTTCTGCGAAGAGCATCATTATAGCTGCTGGGAAGAGAAGGATTGCAAATATCAGTCGTAGAATGAAATCATCGCCTATTGATGTTCTCAGGGCAACGCCTACTAGGGAAAAAGGAACAGTGACTAGGGCGAACGCCAGTCCCATACGTACCAGGATGGGATTTGGCTTATACCTGGCAAAGGCAGCAGTACTCACAATTGCGACAAATAGCGCTGAGAATAGTGAGGTAGCAGCGGCCATCTCAGCACCCAACCCAAAGACAATGATCAGTAGCGGGGTTCTGTACGCACCTCCACTCATGCCTACGGAGGCCATCAATCCGATTCCGGCCGCAAATGCCACAATTAGTAAGAAGTCGACAAACATTAGCTGCAAGAGTGTCCCATCCCCTTGTCTGTGAGAAACATTTGTTGCTTCAGCAGTTCCCACTATCTAGCTTCGGAGAATTTGCTACTCAAGTAGTTGGGAGTTCTAAGGAATTACGCAGAAAATGGAGCATAAAACATACCTACAAAGAAGGTAGTTAACACCTGATGCATCACAGATGAACACCGATTTTTCGGCTGCTTGCCATCTTAAATCCTTTTGTACAATCTTGCACATAACACTTAAAAAATTGAATTCTAATCATATTTAATAACCTAGATTCGTATCACATCTAAAGGACAAACAGAGGCAGCCCTTATGACAAGAGTTACAATTCTCAAGAATTATATCAACGGTAAGTGGATTGAGTCAGCATCCCAAGAACATAGGAATGTTGTAAATCCTGCAACAGGGGAGGTTATTGCCAAAGTTCCCCTTAGTACAGTGGAAGAAACGAATGATGCAATCGTAGCTGCAAAGAAGGCTTTTGAAAGATGGCGAAGAACTATTCCAATTTCAAGAGCCCGCTACTTCTTCGAAGTGAAGAACCTCATGGAGGAGAATTTTGAAATCCTCGCTCAATGGATTGTAAAAGAGAATGGAAAGACTATTGATGAAGCTCGAGGAGAAGTGCGCAGAGGAGTCGAATGTGTTGAGGTTGCAACAGGCATTCCGTCACTCATGATGGGAGTCAACTCAGAAGACATTGCAGTAGGTATTGATGAAACCCTGATACGGCAGCCTCTTGGAGTGTTTTTCGCTCTCGCACCATTCAACTTCCCTAGCATGGTGCCACTATGGTTTCTGCCATTTGCTGTGGCTTTGGGTAACACCTACATCGTCAAGCCATCACCGCAAGCACCTATTAGTCAAGTTCGTTTGTTTGAACTCTTTGATGATCTTGATTTTCCGCCGGGAGTGGTTAATCTTGTTCATGGTGATGTTGATGTTGCTAACGCACTTCTAGATAGTCCTGATACTGAAGGCGTGTCATTCGTGGGCTCAACCAAGATAGGCAAGCTGGTATACGAAAGAGCCGCTCGCAATGGAAAACGAGCTCAAGTGCAGGGAGGGGCAAAGAACTTCCTTCTTGTGATGCCAGATGCAGATCTTGAAAGGACCGCGGCGGCTCTTATGACTTCTTGTTATGGCTGTGCAGGTGAACGTTGTCTTGCCGGAGCGGTAATCCTAGCATCGGAAGAGGTTCACAAGCCTCTCATGAAGCTCTTAATTGAGAAAGCCAGTAATATCAGGACCGGCAATGGGCTTCAGGAGGGGGTACATATGGGGCCGGTGATTTCAGCTAAAGCGAAGGAGAGAATAATCAGCTATATCAGCAAAGGAGTAGAAGAGGGAGCCAAACTTGTACTTGATGGTCGTGACATTGAAGTAGAAGGGCATCCCGAAGGGTTCTTTGTAGGACCTACAATCTTCGATGAGGTAAATCCTGAGATGGCTATCGCCAAGGATGAAATATTCGGACCTGTCATGGCCGTAATGAAGATAAATGGTTTTAATGAAGCAATCGATATCATCCACGGCAATCCCTATGGCAACGCATCCTCAATCTTCACAAACAGTGGAAAATGGGCCCGTGAATTTCAATACAGGGTTCAAGCTGGCAACATTGGAATCAATGTTGGAATTGCGGCACCCGTTGCTCATTTCCCATTCTCGGGCATGAAAGATTCCTTCTTTGGAGCTCTACATGGACAGGGTGAAGATGCAATTAGGTTTTTCACAGAGTCAAAAGTAGTCATCACTCGGTGGTTCTAGAATACAATTGGATGGAGAGAGAAATACATGGAGCTTGGTACAGCGGGATCCATACTCAGCTATGGAATTGAACTTGAAGTCAAAGCCCTCGAATTCTATCTGAGAATCTTGACTGATGATGTCTCACCCCATGCAAGAGTAGTCCTAGAGGCGATTCATAAGCAACATCGAAAAATGAGTAGGAAACTGGACCGAATGCGGAAAGAGAACGTAACAGAGATGATTCTTGAGCCGATATATGGATTTCAAAGCCACGATTACATATTGGACCTAACTAGCCCTGTTGAAGGAAACAACATCTTGACCACTGCAAAGCAAATCGAAGAATTGATACAGGATTTCTGCAACAATGCCGCAATGAAGGTAGCCTTCCTTCCAGATTTGAGTCAGCTGCTTGTGGACCTAGGAAGGATGAGTAGAAGAAATCTCGATTCGCTAGCAGAATTAGGATGAACTCCACACATCCTCTGAATATGAGCTTCACATGGTACTTAGGAAGTTGGAAGCTTTGTGTAATCCCAAAAATATCGAGGAACGAATGAATTTGCTAATGCAATAGAGCAAAACATCATGGAACGATATACTAGGTCCAAAATAGCAGTGGACCCGCCAGGATCGGTATCCAAGGCTTTCATTAAGCACGACAATGAAATCATGTCCATGTTTCTGACATGAAGTAATGAACTCGTACCCAAGACGGCACATGACGTTTTGTACAAGATTTTGACGATATTGTGTATCTAGATTTTGGAGCCGGAATTGCTGTTCCCAGAGTTGGTCATACTCACCCCAAGGTAGTAGAAATCATCGAGCATTAGGCTGAAGAATTAATATTCATCAATAGCCTTGATTATTATAGTGTTCCCCAAATTGACTATGCTGAACGATTAATTACGATTACACCCGGTGACTTTAGAAAACGTGTCTTCTTTGCGAATTCGTTTAGCGAGAGTGTTGATGGCGTTATCAAATGCACCAAATACTACGATCGCAAGCAAGGTCGCGGAGGATACTACGGAATTGGATTTGTGGTTGGTTTTCATGGCTGAACTATGGGAGCAGTAAGTTTCACAACGACCAGCAAGCTTGGGGGACCTGCAAGGAGATCTGGCAGATATCTTGATCTGTGATCTTAATTCAAGACGCAATACATCTGCAGATTATGCGGGATCTCCAGCGGGAGCCCCTAGATATCTAATTTGGAATCCTCTCGAATTATTTTCGCAACAACCTGCGTAGATGTTCTTTCAATCCCCTTTGTCGCCATTAATATATCAAGTATCTTCATGTATTCAGCCTTGTTTCTCGACCTTGTTAGAACAAAGAAATCATTATCACCCAGTGTGAAATATACAGCCCATACCCCCACGATCTTTGCTAGTTTCTTTCCTATTCGTTCGTGATATCCAGGTCCATAGGCAGCCCGAACTTGAATAACCGTAAGGTAATCAAGGCCAAGCTTCTCTGGATTGATATTCGCATAATATCCATCAATGACACCTTCTCGCTCTAATCGTTTTACACGATAATGCACCGTGGATGTTGGAGCGTCAACCTTTAGGGCAATATCCTGCAAAGGCGTCCTGCAATCATTCTGCAATTCACGTAGTATCGCCCTATCAAGATCGTCAAGTTTCTGATTCTTCGACATCTCATTATAACTCCTATTCGTCTAAGCATGCAACCATTCGTTCATCCGACTGTAACTGGAGTTCAAGTTCAATCTCAGCGCAGTTCGCTTTGGCAAAAAGGCAACGTGAGTGAAATCTGCATCGAGTAGGCAGATTGATTGGGTTATGAGTGTTTCCAGTTAGTAGTACTTTATCAAAGAATGAACCCGTCATCAACCAGCATTCGAGCTTCTTCGCCAGCTCACCAAGTCTGCCTGTCAGTTGATTAGGAAGTGGCCCTGCTGTATCTTTCCAATCTGATTTTCCATACTGCTGAAGATAGAACTCGCCAGTAAAAATGCGGTCAATCCATGGAAACGACGCCTTTGTCTTCCTTGCTACTTTCTCAAATTTCTCTAAATTCGCTTCTCCGTCTTCACTCTTGACGAGTTGAAGACCGGCAACACTAAGCTTTTTCGACACCTAAACACCTCAAATCTTTGAAAATGAGTTGTCCATCTTTTCGAGAACTGTCTTTGCCTGCTCCTCGGAGATAACTAGAGGGGGCTGAAGACGTAGCACATTCTTGAAGACACCCCCAAGACCAATAATGACTCCTGCCCTCTGCAACATCTCTACTAGACTCTTTGTCTCATCCTTAGCAGGTTTCTTTGACGAGGAATCTTTGACAAGTTCAATTCCGATCATCAGACCTTTTCCTCTCACATCACCGATGAGTGGCCTCTTCTTCTGAAGCTCCTCAAGTCCATCAGTGAAGACCTTCCCCACTCTAGATGAATTCTCAACCAGTCCTGCTTCTTGAATATAGTTGATGTTAGCCAATGCAATGGCACTTGTCACAGGATTGCCTCCATATGTTGAGAAGAAGTCCCCAGACTCAAGACAGGAGGTAATCTCATCGGTACCTATGCAAGCACCAATCGGTATACCACCGCCCATTCCTTTCGCAGTGGTCATAACCTCTGGCTTCAGTCCCCAGTGTTCACTGGCCAATAGCTTTCCAGTTCGTCCAAATCCAGTCTGCACCTCATCCACAATGAAAGGAATCTCCCGCTCTTTGAGGATCTTAACCACTTCCCGGAAATAAGAGTCAGGCGGGATTATGATTCCGCCTTCTCCGAGAATAGGCTCCATAATAAATGCTGCAACATCCCCCGTGGTATGTCTATCAATGACTTCCTCCAAGCGGTTTGCGGCTTCAATTCCGCACTCTTCCTCAGAGAACTTCGATCTGTAGCTATATGGTGTAGGTGCATGCTTCACCCCTGGAGCATTTGAGTATGATCCAAAGCCCTTCTTGTAGGAGGCGTTTGCTGTAAGACTGAATGAGTAGCCAAGACGACCATGAAAGGCGCACTCAAGACTGATTAGCCCTCCACCCGTCAACCCCTTTGAAAACGCATATTTCTTCACCAACTTGACGGCATTCTCTACCGCTTCAGTGCCGCTGTTGCAAAGGAATGTTTTATTGAGGTTTCCAGGAGTGATTTCCGAGAGTTTCTGAGCAAGTTTAACCTGCGGTACTGTGTGAAACCTCCCTGAAACATGGAATAACTTCTTCATCTGTTCTATTCCCGCTTTCACAAGAACATCAGGTGCGTGTCCTGCATTAGTGGTTGCTATGCCAGCAAAGCAGTCGATGTACTCACTCCCCTCAATGTCTTTGAGAATTGCACCTTTTCCCTCAACTATCACAATGGGCACTCTTGCATAGCCCTGCTGATAGTACTTCTTATCCAAATCCATAATCTCTTTAGATGTAGCC
>JBHLQK010000119.1:0-9518 GCA_048884925.1 Candidatus Thorarchaeota archaeon | reverse complement strand
TCCTTATATGTGATGCGAATTCCATTTAGTCAGAACTTAGCAGTGAATGAACCTCCATGATTGAAGATTCTGTTGGCGCCATGAAGTCCCATGTATATGGCATCGTCAGAGGCTTTTTCGAGAAGCACTTTCCTGCGGATGCTGAAGACCTGAGCAAGGCATTCGGGGAAAAATACACAGCACTGGTGAAGCAGCAAGAAAGAGAAGATGCCACTGAAGAAGAAGGGATGCGAAATCTCATTGTTTCGTTCAAGCCTGTTTTGGCTTCTGTTCTACAACCATGTGAAGAGTTCGATATGCTCATGACGATGATGTTGTGGACATTCAAAGCATCATGGGAAGGGGCCCACCGCAGAAAATCGAAACCATCAGTTACAAGGAAAGGACCAGTCATGCCTGGTAGCGATCCGTCTATGGATATCGAGTTCTACTGTACGGTCTGTGATCAAGTCATAGATGTTCCTTATGAGAAGAAGATGGAGATTCTCAATTCTGAGGATGAAGTGCAGCTTCCAACCCACTGTGAGCAAGCAGCAAAGGTCAGAATCTCTAGGAAGCCTGAAGAACCCAAGGAGGAAGAGGCTGAAAAGGAGGAGCCCATAGAACCTATAGAACTGCTGATGGGTCATCTTCCAGCTGACAATGTTGAATACATGAATGTGCTGAGTGTTGGTATCGATATTGGTTCATCAACCTCGCATCTCATTTTCTCGCGACTTACTCTAAAACGTGAAACGAGTCTATTCAATATCACGAACCGATTCAATCTCGTTAACCGTGAGATTATCTACAAAAGCTCGATTATCTTCACTCCTCTCATCGACCGATACAACATCGATGTCGAGGCGGTTATCGAGTTCTGCAAGGCGGAATACAAGAAAGCTGGAATAACTCCAGATATGGTCGAAACCGGTGCAGTTCTTGTAACCGGGGAAACAGCCAAGAAGGAAAATGCTGCTGAGATTGTTAATCGCTTATCTTCTGAATCTGGAAAATTCGTCAGTGCTGCCGCAGGTCCTAATCTCGAGTCCCTGCTTAGCGCAATGGGAAGTGGGATTGTTGACCACTCGCTTCGTAGTCCAAAGTCATTTTTGCACGTTGACATCGGTGGAGGGACAAGTAACTTGGCAATTGCGTCCAAGGGGCAGGTCCTTTGCACAAGTTGCATCAATATTGGCGGTCGCCTGCTGGGAATTGACAAAGACCTCAAGATCTGGAGAATTGATGGTCCTGCACAATTCCTCATGAATGAACTAGGGATGAGCTATCAGATTGGTGATATTATCTCCGACGTGGATGCAAGAGCCATTGCCAGAGAGTTTGCAAAAGCGCTGGTAGAAGTCATGCAAGGTCCAGCAAAGAGTACAGTTGCCAAAGAACTGATGATGACAGATGACCTGGATTTCACAACACCGGTTGATGCCTACTCCTTCTCAGGCGGGGTTTCTGAGATGTTCTATGGCAGCGATGAAACATTTGATGATATCGGCGCAATGCTAGCAGAGGAAATCAAAACATTGGTGGAAGAACTGGGTCCACCAATTGTTGAGCCAGAGAATAAGATTCGAGCTACAGTAATCGGTGCAGGAGCGTTCTCTCTCTCAGTATCAGGATCAACAACATTCTTCGATGAGAATATTGAACTTCCAATGGCTAACATACCTGTTCTACCCGTCAACATGGGAAATGGTGAATTCGCTCCGGAGAGATTAGTGGAGGAAATCCGTAAATCATTCACAACGTTTGACATGGTCGAGGGAGAGGATACAGTTGCCCTTTATTTCAAGGACCGAGTTGCTTCTAGAGTCTACATTGGCGACGGGTGGTTGCCTCCTTTTGCAAAGTCGATTGAAGAAGCCCTGTCAAATACTGTTTCAAAGAAGAGGCTAATCATCCTGATCTTTGGCTATGATGTAGCTAAGAGGTTGGGTCTCGTAATACGCGATGAAACTTCGATTAAGAGCAACATATTGGTCCTTGATGAATTACAGCTAGAGGCAGGTGACTGGATCGATATTGGTGCTCCCCTCAAATTGACCGAATCATTCCCTGTCACAGTCAAGAGTCTGGTGTTTAGCGAGAACAAGGAGTATTCATAGGCGGAATCAAGATGGCTGATGCTAACCGACTGAAGTGGCGAATCATTGAGACCGTTAGTGAATTCCTCAAGGAATATCATAGTGAAGAAGCTGAAGAACTCGAAGAGAGATTCACTCAACAATATGAATCCTTAATGCAGCAACACGAGTCTGAAAGCACTTCAGACATCTCGAGCCTTCATCTCCTCATCAAGGAATTCAAACCCGCCCTCAGTACCATCCTAGAATCTGGACCGAGTTTCGACAGAATGGTGGGTTTAGTAAGTCCAATTCTTAATGCTGCTCTTTCAAGCGCTGAGCATGAGAAGTTCAAAGCATCCCTGAAGACTCTGGAATCGACCAAATCTCGCTCTGATCCTAGAAGCCGTGTATATCCATTATATGACAGCTCTGAGAGTTTGAATCTTCTGAGTGTAGGAATCGATATTGGTTCATCAACATCACATCTTGTTTTCTCTCAACTCACTCTCAATAGAGAAAGAAGCTTCCTCAATCCTACAAACCGATTCATCTTAGTTGACAGAGAAATCATCTATGAGAGTGATATTATCTTCACACCCCTAGTTGACAGGTACACCATAGACATTGAGTCAATCATCAAATTCTGTGAGGCAGAATATCGAAAGGCAGGTATCACTCCAGAAATGGTTGAATCTGGAGCAGTAATCGTCACGGGAGAAACCGCAAAGAAACAGAATGCTGAGGAGATTGTGCGACGTCTATCATCCGAATCAGGGAAGTTCGTCAGTGCTGCAGCAGGGCCCAACTATGAGTCTATTCTTGGTGCAATGGGTAGTGGCATAGTTGATCTATCAAGAAAGACCGGCCGCATTATCATGAACGTGGATATCGGTGGAGGAACTAGCAATCTTGCCATAGCATCTAACGGTAATGTGCTGAGTACAGCGTGTATCAATGTAGGCGGACGTCTATTAGGAATAGACAAAGACTTCACGATTTGGAGGATTGATGAACCTACTAATTTTCTCATGCAAGAATTAGGCATGAGTTACCAGCTGGGAGATATCATCCCTGAGGATGATGCGAAACTTATCTCTCGTGAGTATGCAAAGGCACTGCTGGAGGTAATGAGAGGTCCTGCTAAAAGCTGTATCGCCAAAGGATTGATGATGACTAATGACTTGGATTTTTCAATCTCAGTAGATGATTTCTCGTTCTCAGGAGGCATTGCGGAAATCTACTACGGAGGCGAAGATACTTACAATGACATAGGACGGTTTCTTGCTGAGGAAATCAAATCTCTGGTTGATGAAATTGGCTTGCTGGTTATAGAGCCAGAGAATAAGATTAGAGCAACAGTCATTGGTGCTGGTGCATTCACGCTCTCTGTATCTGGATCTACCTGCTATTTTGACAAGAGCATTGAGTTTCCAATTAGAAATATTCCAGTCATTCCGGTAAATGTGACCAAAGAGAACTATGGTCCTGATGTTGTTAGGAAGGAGGTCAAGAGTGCCTTTACGAAATTCGATTTGATTGAGGGTGAGGACCTTATTGCGCTATACTTCAAGGATTCACTCTATCGATCTTATACGTGGCTGCAGGAATTTGTAAAAGCAATAGAGCGCGCACTACCGTTTACAGTTGCCGCCAAGAAGATGGTCATATTGCTCTTTGAAACTGATATCGCAAAAATGGTGGGGGTAACAGTTCGTCGTGAAACATCAATTCAACACAATCTCATCTGCTTGGATGAGCTTTTTCTCGAAGAGGGTGACTGGATTGATATCGGTGCACCCTTATACGCAGGTCAAGCCTTTCCGGTTACTGTAAAGAGCTTGGTCTTTAACCAGAGCAAGAAGTATTCCTAGGACCTACGCTCAACATCTGAATTACCGGAAGATTAATCATCTGCCCAATTGCTCTTTCAAGCAATCGGGTTTTTGATATATGCAGAGGTCAATTTCCAGAGGATTGAATCATCTTGAGAAGCCCGAGGTTTCTTGATGTGGTGGGCAGGACTCATGACTGGCACGAAACTTAATCTGTTGGTTGTGATGACATTTGTCGCAATCTTGGTCTGTGGCTCCTTATATAGCTCCGTTGGTGTTTCAGCAAATGAAAGCACCGTATATTATAATGCTGAGTTGGGATCACAAGACCCTGCTGTCAATGAAGGCTCATTGGCAACTGGCTATGATAATGGTGCAGTGATTGCTGAGAAAGCACAACAGGATCAACGTAGTCAATTCTGCGAGAATATCGGTCAGATAGACGAACAAGATGTGATGTTTTACGGGAGAATCCCTGGAGGATGGATTGGCTTCGGTTTAGACAAGGTAATTCTTCTCAAGGAGAACACGGATGGCAGAGTGACTTTATCATTCGAAGGCAGTTTTGGGGTTGCTCCGCGTGGGGTGGGTCTGGTCCAACATCGACTAAACTACTTCCTTGGTGATCGTGGCACCTACACAGACATCAGAGGGTTCACAAGTGTCATCTATGATGAAGTATGGCCCGGTATTAGCGTCGCCTATAGAGCGACAGAAAAGGGTACCAAGTACGAGTTCCAAGTTTCACCAGATGGTGATCCGAGCAACATCAAAATTCGGTGTGACGGCCATGATTCCTACAAACTGGAATCAACATCACTGAGTCTACTGAAAGACAAGGCAGCGTTTGTGGACGAGGGGCTGAAGGCATTTCAAGATGAGAAAACGATTGAAGCTAAGTTTGTAGCCCGCGGTCCTCAGACTTTTGGGGTGGAGGTTGGTGATTTTGATCATTCGCAGATGCTCGTAATTGATCCATTGCTCTATTCAACTTATGTTGGAGGCTCGGACATGGACGGCTATGCGGAATCCGGCCCTCAGTTTTCTGTTGCAGTTGATTCTTCGGGGTGCGCCTACGTGACTGGGTTCACAGAATCTTTAGATTTTCCTTTTGTGAATGGTTATGCTAATTCTTCTGGTGATTGGGATTGTGTAGTGTTCAAGCTGAGTGCATCCGGTGACTACCTACATTACTCAACCTACGTCGGCGGATCAAATTCCGATGTGGGACGGTCCATAGCCGTTGATGCCTTAGGGAATGCATACGTGACTGGCCACACAAATTCCATGAACTTTCCACTAGTCAATGCCTACGACAGTACACTTGACAACGCAGATTGTTTCGTGTTCAAGTTAGATGCTGACGGCGCTTCACTGAACTATTCAACCTTCGTAGGTGATTCTGGTTCCGATTACGGAGAGTCCATTGAGGTCGACTCTTTCGGAAATGCCTACGTTACTGGGTGGACGACTTCCTCAAACTTCCCCACTGTAAATGCATATGACAATACGTACAATGGAGACTTTGATTGCTTTGTGTTCAAGCTGAGCATATCTGGCGATTCTCTAGATTACTCAACATATGTTGGCGGTTCCGGCAAGGAAGGGGAAGACGCTTCCTTGGCGATTGATTCATTGGGCAATGCATACGTTACGTGTGCGACAAACTCTGCAGACTTCCCCTTTGTGAATGCGTATGATAGCACACTGGATGGTAACTATGACTGTGTCGTATTCAAGCTGAATTCAACCGGCAATGGCTTGCTTTACTCCACTCTTGTGGGTGGGTCTGGATCTACCCCCGATGTTGAGGACAAGAGCTTTGCGATTGCAATTGATTCAACTGGAAGCGCATACGTGACGGGATACACTTACTCCTCAGACTTCCCTACTGTCAACGCATACGACAGCTCTCTTTCATATATGGACTGCTTTGTGTTCAAACTGAACGCAGCTGGCAATGACCTGCTATACTCGACATTCGTCGGGGGCGATTCTATGGAGTTTGCGTTCTCCATCGCTGTTGACGACTTTGGGAGCGCATACGTAACTGGTGTGACTTCCTCCTCGGACTTTCCTACTGTAGAAGCGTACAACGATACTCGTTCTGGACCCGAGAGGGAGTGTTTTGTGTTCAAGGTGAATTCAACTGGCAACGATTTGCTGTATTCCACTTTTATCGGTGGAACTGGTAAAGACACTGGCAACTCTATATCCGTTGATTCTTCAAGGCATGCCTACGTGGTTGGAGTGACAACTTCTTCTGATTTTCCGACTGTGAACTCATATGATGACTCCTACAATGGAGGCGGGCTATACGGAGGGGACGTCTTCGTATTCAAGATTTCCGAAGAAGAAGTCGGCCCACAGATAGCACTGGATAGAGAACCTGAACTGCCGGGCCCCGAGGACACAGTTACAGTAACCGCTACGGTCACGGATCCAAATGGAGTGGCCGAGGTAATCCTGTCGTATTCAAACAACTCGGAGTCAACTTGGAAGAATATTACTATGACCTCTAGCGGGATTAATGAGTGGACAGCCATCATTCCTGTGCACGAGGATGAATTACAAATATACTACAAGGTATATGCTAAAGACAACTTAGGAAACTGGGCACTTTCATCAACTGTGTCTTATATCGTTGGCTCCGCAACGACCCCTCCAACTACAACGACTCCTACAACGACAACTGGACCGACCACTGGCCCCACAGGGCCGGGACCTGATGGTTTCCCAATGACACTCGCAATGGTGGGAGGAGGCATAGGACTGGTAGCCCTCGGTGCTGCGGTTATAATGCTAAGACGACGGAGAGGATGGAGTGAACCACGAGAGAGAGGATGGAGAGACCCAATGGAGCGACGAGTTGCTTCCGAGACTGTGGTCACGGCTCCGGAAGATGTCCCGAAAGCTGAGGAGCCAGAGCTTGAACTACCCGAAGGCTCAGAAGAAGGTGTCCAAGTACTCAGGGGATGCGCAGTCGTGGGCGGCAGATTCGAGTACAAGGTCAAGGTTGTGAACAACACAGACTATGTAATAACTAACATTATGATTAGCATAATTGCCTTTCCGGAGGACTGCATGGAACTTTCAGGCAATCGTACGAAGACGATTGGAAGGATTGAACCTCGCGCATTCAGGTCCCCGCAATTTGCGTTCATTCCAACAAAGGACTGCGTTGAAGGTCAGATTCTAGCTTCGGTCTCATATGTCGATCATCTGAACAAGCTTGAAACTGTCGAAGTCGAACCTTATGTAATACGATCTGTATGTGACCTTCTCAAGCCATTAGAGTCAACCCTAGGAGAGTTTGAGCTGTTGATACACGATATGACCTCAACAAGCGAAAAGCAAACGGTGGACTGGAACTCTCAGCTGCTCTTCTCCAAGGTCAAGGCTCTACTTCCTCTGAAAAACTTCCATGTTATTGAGTCGACAGAAGATGTGGATGACGGTATGTTTCGAGGTACAATCCGGGGTCTGGCTGAAGGCAAGTACACTGGGAAGAAAGTGGCAGTGAGAATAGCAGTTACTGGCGTGGTCGATGGCAAGGACGCCAAGGTTCTGGTTGAGGGCCTCGGAGACGATGAGGCTATGCTGCCTACAACGATAGAGGAGCTTGCTGCTGGTATCAGGACTTGGATCTGTATGAACTGCGGGGCAGCGCTGGATCCTGAAGAAGTACTCCAACTTCAGAAAAAGGTGCCAACTCAGTGTCGTTATTGCAAGCATACAATGACAGTAGGTTTCTAGTGGACAAGAGTGCGAGCATTTGGCTTCCTTAGAGAGAGAAACAGGGTCCTTCTTGAGCGACTCTAAATCACCCTCATCTGGTGCCGACAATCAATCTCAAAAATCAATTTTTATTCACGAGCTGGATATCTCCACTATTCATATATAAACAATAGTTAATAACGGATTATCAAATCCAGCGTCTGACACGTTTCTTGAAATCTCGGTATTCATCTCCAAATTCCTCTTCCAAGATGACCTCTTCCTTTTTGATGAAGACGAACCTGAATATGATGTATACTAGAATCGTTAGGAATGCGGTTACTACACTACTCCAAATAATTACCAATCCAAAAAGCATCAATAGGGCTCCCAGGTATAAGGGGTTCCGAGAAAATCTATATGGTCCCACTAGAACGAGATTCGAAGGTTTCTGCATAGGTTCTCGGTCTCTTAAACTTATTTTTCCAATGTACAGCAGCGCGAAATTTGCCCAGATGACCAGTAGCATACCTACAGGAATAAACAGAATCCCGATGAGATTGTAGGGTTGGGGAATCATGTCTGCTGGAAACGTGAAGACGTCAACTAGGATTTGTGTAGAGATACCGAAGATGTAGAATGGAGCAATGAGAATATAGGAGAATATGGTGGCAATTATCAAAATACACAACCCTTGAATGACTATATTAGCACGGGGATATTGTTTTTTCATCTGTTCAAAGTCAACCATGATACTAGCCTTTCGCTTTTCATTATCAGGTATTCGCCATCTCTAGGACAGTCTGGGCGGATATAATCAATCTCTTCTTTGTATCGCCAATGTGCTGAGCGAAATCAATTAATCTTGGATCTTCTTGATCTGCAGTGAAACTGTACTCTTTGTACCGGCGGACTTCATAGTTGTAAATGTCGAATACCGAAAAGGCATCAGCCAAGGCCCTTCTGAGTCCTGGCTCGATTCTATCTGGAATACCTGTCCCTTTGACAGCACTCCAAGTTGGGGAATATAATTCGTCTATACTATCTCGATCAGCCCATTGCAGAATCTCTTTCAGTTCTTCAGCCAACTCGTTCTTCACCCAATTTGCCCTCGATTCTGCTCTATTAGCTCCAAACGCTTCTCCGAGTGCAATCGCAATGAGGACTCCAAAGAATGTTGCCAGCAGTTCGATAATCAGGGGTTCAGTTGGCAGAAAATCTTGAAAGAGAATCGCCACTACAGCCGCGAATATAACTGCAAAGGCTCCAAGCAACCACCAATATGACTCACGCATGCCAATTAGACTCTGTTGGCTACTAATCAGTATTATTCTTTTGGTGCAAAGCCGGTAGAAAATGGTATTTAAGATGGAGAAAAGCGTTGGAATTTCAATTTGAAGATTCTTGACTACTCGCGGCTCAAAGCCCGAGAATTCACTGGACTATCGACATTCCAAATCCTTACCTTCTTTCGAAGATCAATAGTGTACACTTTCTTGTCGATCTATCTACGATCACTGGGTCTCTCAACCACCGAAGTGACATTGATGGCCACAGTGGGAATGATAGCCAATGCACTCACTCAATCATTGCTCTGGGGCAATCTGCTGGACAAGTACAGAAAGCCTACAGAGTTCGTTGTGGTGGGAGAATTCCTTGCCGGTGTCGGACACATCTTCATGGTTTTTGGATACACATTCTTTCTTGGATTGAATCAGTTAATCATAGCTGGCTACGTGATCATATTCAGCTTAGGTGGGATTGAAGTCTTCTGGAGCATGTCCAATGTCGGATGGTCAGCACTGATCTCGGAATTGACCGACATCGATGAGAGAAAGAAGATTATGGGACAATTCTCAATCATTGGAGGGTTTGGCGGACTAGGAGGTGCCTATCTTGGTGGTTTCCT
>JBHLQK010000118.1:0-9558 GCA_048884925.1 Candidatus Thorarchaeota archaeon | reverse complement strand
TTCAAACGAGGATGTACTTGAATGGCTCTTGGAGGAGGGGAATCCAAGCGTTAGATATTGGACTCTTCAACACCTTCAAGGAAAGTCAAAGTCGGATAAGGTTGTAGTTAATACACAAAAGCGAATCATGAATTCGGAATGTGTTAAGGCGATTCTAGCCGCTCAGACCAATGATGATTTTTGGGGAAACGCTGAGGACATGTATAATCCGAAGTATAGAGCAGCGACACACAATCTCCTAATTCTAGCAGAGCTTGGAGCGGAAAAGACACCAGAGATAGAGAGGGCAATAGAGCATCTGTTTCTATTCCAGCGCGAATCTGGACACTTCCTGGGCGATCTTCCAAAGACCGCAAAGGGTCGAGCCAGTGTGGTAAAGGATGGCTGCTGTCTTGACGGAAACATCTTGTACTACTTGCTGCACTTCGGATATCTTGAAGACGCAAGAGTTCAGAAGCTCATCGAATTTCAGGCTGAATATTATGATGAAGAAAATGGTGGGTGGAAGTGTAGAGCATTTCCCATCGATGCATCCAAAGTATTTCCAATGAACTGCTACATGGGACGCGCAAAGATGCTCAGAGGGCTTGCCTCAATTCCAAAACATTCCAGAACGAAGTCAATTCGAGCGATTATTGACCGTGAAATTGAGGTCATCCTTGAGAATGGTATTTACAAGTACCTAAAGAACCCTGACGGGAGCAGAAAGGAGAAGGCTGGTTGGACACGATTCGGATTTCCTCTCTTCTATCAATCAGATGCTCTGGAAATTCTGGATGTGCTAACATCTCTAGCGGTCAAAGATACCAGAATGCAGGAGGCCATTGACTTGGTTGTTTTCCTCCGACAGAAAGATGGAAGATGGGCTCTCAAGAACACATACAACGGCAAAATGCTCTGCGATATTGATGCAAAGGGGCAGCCATCTAAGTGGATAACATTAAGGGCGCTCAGAGTTCTTCGAAGATTCTATGGCTAATCGAGCTCAAAGCCTGTCAGCTGGAATAGTTACCTTATAGTCACCAGTAGTGAGTTCGCTTCGAAGCTCCATAACTCCAATTCCTACGCCATAACAGAAGACCGTCGGTTCTGGATTCATCTTTATGAATAAGGCCTTCTCTAGAATCTCGGTATCAATACCTTGACTCATCCTGAGTATCCTCTTTTGACTAAACGCCCACTGGGCATCTGAGTCATTGAAGGGTATCAACTCAGCAATCCCTCTGAACATGACATAGCTTGCTGGTGCAAATCGAATATAGTAGTGAGGAAAGGTCACCACTAGCGACACATTGGGATTCCGTCTTATGTGTCGAACCTTTGCGTAGCCATCCTCCGTAAGGATGTAGAGGGCGAATTTTGATTCCGGCGGAGCTACTCCATAAAGAATGCCAGTGGAGTGTGGTCGCCCCTTCGCGTCGATTGCTGTTAGAACGCCAAAAGTCTTCTTTCGTACTTCTTTTTCAATGAAATCGAATGAGAATTCCGGATTAGGCAGGATCAACTACTCCTGTTGAGGCGCTTGTACATCTTCACGTTGTTCTTGTATATGTTCAGGAACTCCTTGAACAACTCATCGTAAATCTCGCGATTGGCAGGGTTTGGAGTGAACTCCTTTTCAATCTGTATGAGATTGGGAATCTCATCAAACGAACATAAGCCAAGACCCACCGCTCCAATGAGGGCAGCACCCCTTGCATTTGCATAGATTGGGTCCTTCACTTTTCGAATCGTCCGATTGAGAACATCAGCGTATATTTGACACCAGATATCAGACTGAGCCCCACCACCGATGATGTTGAGCGGGTCCATCTTTCGCTTGATGAACTTCTCAACCAGTTCCATAAGCCATCTGCTGTTGTAAGCAACTCCCTCAAAGACCGCACGAATAAAATCACCACGCTTGACCGGCAAGGAGATGTTGTACAATCCACCTCGCAAGGTATGATCCTCCACAGGAGTGCGTTCCCCATAGAGCCATGGAGTGAAAATCATCTTGTTACTGCCTGCGGGCACATCCTCAACAATCCTGTCGAACTCCTGATACACTTCTTGCTTCCCAAACTTCTCTGGATCATCTATGTGCAGCAAATTGTCCCTGAGAAATGTAAGGCATGCTCCAGCACTCTCTTGTTCATTTGCAACGAAATACCGCCCTGGAATAGGGGAGGGAAGAGCAGCCATATTGTGGGAGATATCAGTCTTCTTGAAAGGCACATGGCAGATGACCCAGCTACTAGTTCCGATGTAGATATGGCCTTCGAAGTCCCTTACTGCACCAGAACCGATGATAGCCGAATGAAGGTCTGGAGAGCCCATCACCACCTTTGTGTCTGGCAATAGCCCAATCTGATTAGCAACCTCTTCACTAACATCCCCGAGTACATCAGTAGAACCCATCAGGAGGGGGAGCTTCTCGGGATCAACTCCAATCTTTCTAATCAGCCCTCTATCATATTGGACGTTCCAGATATCACGAATGTCAGTCACCCAGTGGAGCATAATCGAATCGAATGATGAGGCAAACTTTCCAGTGAGCTTCAGGTTGAGATAATCCTTGCACTCCAGGAACTTGTATGTCTTCTCATAGATATCTGGATGCTCATTTTTGAGATACAGGATGTGTGCAATAGGATCCTTTCCAGCACCAGCCGGAATACCTGCAGTCTTTCGCAGCCAGCGTAGCAGATTTGTAATGGAATACCCCTGGATGTTGATTATACCCCTGAGTGCCTTCTTGATGTAAGGTTCACCCCTCGTGTCCATCCAGATTATGGCATCGTATAGGTGATTTCCACCCTCATCAACAGCCACCGTGCCGGACCATTGACTTGATACACAGATTCCGGCAATCTGCTCAGGCTTGACTGTGCCTCCTTCAACAAGTCGCTTTGAACATTCTAGAAAGGCACTCCACCAATCGTCAGGATCCTGCTCTGCTCCCCCACCAGGCTTTAGGTGTAATGGAGTTTCTACGAACTCGAAGGCAAGAACTTCACCACATCTATCAGTCAGGGCCACCTTCATTGCTGATGTCCCGTGATCTACTGCTATTAGATACGTCCTATCTCCACTCTCAGTTGTCATTACCAATCACAGTATGGCATGTCAAAGGGTCATATATGCGATTCGTGCAGACTGGAAATCAGATATCTATTATCTCTGTCTTTCCCTCATGATTAATCGATTCGATTATCAGTGGAGAGCCAGTCCCTGTGACCTCCTTTAGACCAAGAACATCCTTCATCATGAGGAGGAGGTCCATTGGGATCACACATGCTTCAGGAGGCAATACTCCCTTCTCTGTTATCTTGCCACGTTGCATGAGAATTGCCCCAAGCGCGGCTGGAATTCCTGTTGAATCACCCATTGCTCTTCCTATGGACGCCATTGTGAAATTGTATTCATGGGGATTCCCATCAAGTGTGCCGCGAATCCTGATCTTAAGAGCACCTCTCTGTTCTCCAAAATTGGTTTCCTTGAGAATGCGTTCCCTCTCACTGAGAATATAGGAGATAGCGAAATTGAAGGGTATCACCTTCTGACCCCTAACATCAATTGGCTCTTCGTTGACCATTCCAAGTCGCACAATGTCACGAATCAGATTGTAGTACTCTGAAGGGATGACACATCCGAGATTCGTCACCCTATTGCACTTGATGTACTTCGGCAGCGTAATTGTCTCTGGATGAGGATAGCAGTAACTCCGGTATTTCCCAATCAAAGGATAATCAATTTCCTCCTCCAATGCAATGCCGCTCTCTTCAAAGTACTTGACCGTCGTGAATTTGCCATCTAGATACATTGGAATGTCCGCAAGCATACTGTGAATTCTGTGGGCAATGACAGCTGGCCCTTCTCTTTCATCGCCTCCATGAACATGGAGAATGTCGATTGCGTCCACTTCATCGAGCATGGCATCAGCGCATAGCTTCGCAAGCAGATTCGCTATACCAGGTGAACCGCCCATTCCTGTTAAAGCTGTTATTCCTGCTTCTTTTGCTGCCCCATCCATGCCAAGCAGAATCTGGGTCGCATCGAAGTCATCACAGACGTCAACGTAGTTGATGCCCTCTTCAATAACCGCCCTCAGAACTATCGGACCGAGCTTGTAGAAAGGACCACAAACGTTGAGAACTAGATCTGCACCCCTGATCACTTCCTTTATGTTTTCAGGATTAGTTGCATCGACCATGATCGCTGAGCATTTCTCTTCGTCCACTTCTGCTGCGCAGGTCTGAGCGCCTTCATAGTCCAAATCAGCCACGATTATTTCAGAGAAATCATCATACGCAGCTAAAGTCTTGACAGCTATGCTGCCAACTGTTCCACATCCACCTATAACAACAATGCGAGCCATACTGTATTTCGAGTCCTACATGTATTTAGGTATGGCGCCTGTTAGACCATGATAATGCCTCAGTGTGCTGCAAATCTAGTGACGCGCTATTTCTTTCCGGGGGTTGAAATTCAATCATCCAAGAAAGTGTTCGGGAAGAACTCTTCCTTGAGAGTCAAATTCGACACCCTCCATGAAGAGAATTTGCCGCTTCATCTCCAGTCCACCTTGATAATTCCCGATTGTTCGATCTGAGCGAACGGCGCGATGACAGGGCACTACAATAGGGAAGGGGTTCCTTGCCAACGCACTGCCAACTGCACGGACTGCACGTGAATCTATAAGGTTCGCAATTCTGCCGTAGGAAGATGTCTTTCCCCGGGGTATCGCGTGTTCTTCCCTCAATACAGACAACTGAAACGGTGTACATATGGAAGTGTCGACAAGATCTAGGGGAATTGAATTGGGTTTACCCAGGAAGAAGTCCTGAATGCAACTTCTTAATTCCGAAACCTCATTTCCAGGTGATTTCAAAGCCTGTGGGAACATCTTCGTTATAGCATTCATGATGGTATCCTTTGGACGAGGGAGTAGGATGTGTACTGCTTTAGCAGCATCGTCCTTCGACCAGTACGCAATGCCTGAAGTTCCAAACTCTGTATCGAAAATCGTGAATTTCAATTCATTACACCAATATCTCAGTAGGACTCGATTTTCCTGATTTAGGTACCAAGCTCCGTCATGCCGAGCTAAGTCAGACACGATTTGCACAATCACAAATCTCAATAGATGTATTTGAAGGCATTCAGAGCGAGTGATAGAGTTTGGCGGAAAGTCCTCATCGCACGAGTACGCATGCATGGTATGTGGCAAGACCTTAGTCTATAGCGACAAGGGTTCTATGCATGTTTGCGATTATTGTGGACTCGAGTTCACCTCTACCATCTATTGCCCGGATGGGCACTTCATCTGCGATGAGTGCCACTCTGCGGATGCAATTGACCTCTTGTATCGAATGGCTGAAGGAGATACTAGCACCAGTCCACGGAACCTCGTTGAAGCCGCCTTCAAGCATTCTTCTTTCAAATTCCATGGCCCAGAGCACCATAGCCTTGTGCCTGCTGCCTTGCTTATTGCCATGAAGAATCTCGGTATAAAACGACCTAATGATGAACAGATAACCTACGAGATGGTCATTGAAGGGATTAGGAGAGGGTCAAAGATTCCTGGGGGTTTCTGCGGCAGTGCCGGAAACTGCGGAGCCTGTGTGGGTGCAGGAATTGCGGTTGCACTCTTTATAGGCTCTACTCCCACGAAGGGACCTGAACGCACTTCTGCCCATAGAGCCACTATTACCGCGCTCGAAAAGGTTACTGATGGGCTAATTCGATGCTGCAAGAGATCATCACTGCACGGGATAGCTGCAGCTATCGAGGTTCTCAGAGATGAACATGGTGTAGATCTAGGTCCTGAACCCGAAAGGGGCTCCTGTCAGAATTGGGAAAGAAATCGGGATTGTGCAAAGGAAGAATGGGTGTTCTTTCCGAGATAATTATTCAATAGTCAACCGATCTCCTATTTTGAAGGGAAGTACATCTGAAGCACGACCATTCCGTGCTGAAATTTCTAAGGTGTTTGAACTGCCAGTCACGATGAAGACTTTATTTTCTGGTCCTTCTAAATAAGTACGGCAATGGACTATCTCTTGATCGATTTCATTCGTTCTCACTTTCACGGGCCCCAATTCTAAAGGTGGGATATTCGTAACAATATTCCCAAATCTATCAATGCGAACTACTTCGCCCTCTCTGCCCTCTTGAT
The DNA here is from genome assembly GCA_048884925.1 of Candidatus Thorarchaeota archaeon. Lineage (GTDB taxonomy): Archaea > Asgardarchaeota > Thorarchaeia > Thorarchaeales > Thorarchaeaceae > SMTZ1-83. Next base: position 3,398 of record JBHLQK010000118.1, on the reverse strand, counting down.
GAAATTCAAGCTTGACATCTAGTGTGGTCTTGTACCGTCCAAGATACTCCCCAACACCTTGCCGTTCAAGATTTGCAGCAGCCACTGCGAATACATCCCGCCCATGGAACGTATTTGAAACATCTTCATTGATGCTGAAACTGAATATCTGCTTGATGCCATCATGATGAGTGGCTGGATACATCAGACCATTATCAGGCCCTATGAACACGTAATTATTCGTTTCCACCAATATGGCATCACGATCTGAACCGACCCCAGGATCCACAACACAGACGAAGCATGTGTTGAGAGGGAAATAATGGTAATTTTGAAGCAAGACCCATGCTCCTTCTCGAATTGATTGGGAACTTATCGAGTGTGTCAAATCAATGATCTGCGTCCGAGGAGCGATAGATAATATCACGCCCTTCATCACCCCCACATATTCTGACTCACCAAAGTCTGTCATAAGCACAATCATGATAGTTCACTCGTTGTACAAGTACAGTTCCTCAACCTTCAGTCATTTCATAAGCTTTCACAGCCTAATAGGGATTGTTTCCCTCTCAGGGGTGGTCCATATGGAAGAAGCCTGGCATTTTCTTTCCAATTAGGAATTGCGTCTATCTCCTCTCCCCGCCCAAAAGAATTGGACCACCCCAATCTCTTCCCGTCGGATAGTTCTTTAGCCTTGAATCTTATGCCGAGGTGCTTGAGATGTCGAAGTATCTTTCATTCCCTTTCTTGTTCATTTGCCTTGTTCTGCCGCTGACTATGGCAGCACCTGCAGATGCTTTGGAAAATCACTCTCAAAAGATACTTCACGGTCACCAAGACGTGCTTCATCCACCAGTGAACGTTACTGATTGAAAACTCCAAATAGCAGAGATAAATGGCCGCTTGGACTTGATGGTAGACATCCTCTATTCCTATAATTTCTCGGATGACGAGACACTCACATCAGCTGCCCTGTTCCTTTCCTTAGACAACGTCAGCTTTGTGCAGGCTCAGAAGCATGATTTCAATCCATCACTAATGCCTAGTATTGGTACAGGTGGGTTCTATTTTGCCAATGCCATTGGCGACCCACTTCCCTTTGATGTATATCAAGGAGATATCCTCTATGGATATGTGGAGTTTACAACCACAGCGGAAACATACATTTCATCACTCTTTGTAAATGAGATACCGATTGATGTCATCCGACCATTTCTCTTTCGAATGCCTCCAAGTCTATTCTATATTGGGGGAATTATAGCAGGGATTCTTCCTCTGGTCATCATAGCGTATTGTGTGACTAGAAAGAGAAATCGATGAATGAGATAGCTATATTACCTTCACGAGTCGTATCTCATTATAGTCTGTAATGACACGGATATACCCTTGAAGCATCTCATCCACTTGACCATTGCCAGTGTCAACCTTCAAAGTTCCATCCTCGATACCATTCAGCTTGGCAGGGGTGGATATTACAATGATCCGATCTTTACCGACTAATTCAATTATCCTCGGACTGATCTGTTGGTTTCCTCTGCCAAATAGCATTCCTTGATGGCCAATCGGTGATACGATAATCCACGCTTTCTCAAAGTCATCTACCAGTCTGAGAATGTCACCTTCGTTCACATCATTATGAATGATCTCATCAGAAAAGATGTCAACTCCAAGGGTGGTTTTCTTGACTCCCAAGATGTCCGTGATGCTTCGAACGGTTGTGCCGGGCCCAAGGATATACCAGCTTTCTGGTTCCATCGAGTCAGCTACGTATCGAGCAATTGCTTCCTGTGCCTCCTGTTCATTCGTCGTTTCAGGACTCGCTTGCTTTGCTCCTTGAAACCGAGCAGGCACTGCTGGACCTTTTAGGTATCCGTAGAGTTTGATCACGAATTGGTCCTCGCGAATGGCGTCCTCGTCTGCATCCATGATTTCAAACTCTGCAGGCGAAGTTGTCCCCTGCACAACGAGTCGAATTACTTCTGCAGCGTCTCGAGGGTTTATGACAAAGATTCCGCTATACATCTTCACTCCAGATGGCACTCCAAGCACGAGAAGATCATCTAGGTCATGCTCAGTGATTGCATCAAGTACGTCACGTGCAGTTCCATCCCCGCCGACAAAGACTAGAAGTCTGACACCCGCTTCATAGAGAGCTGCCACACACTTCCGTGTATCAGCGGGTCCTGTTTCTGATGCAATGCTGGTCTCAACGACATCAAATGGGAGCCTACTATTGCCAGCCACTTGTTCCCCCATCGCATCCGGACATGTAACAAGATCGAATTCAAGGCGCGTAACCCTTCGCATCTGTGATAATGCGTCCAAGAAATCAGCTGCTCTTCCTGCTGCAACAGGTTCAGCACCCCTACGGATTGCTTCCTCAACCACTCCATCTGTACCTTTAAGTCCCACACGTCCTCCCATACCAGCAATTGGGTTGACGAGCAGGCCAATCCTCATAGAATACTCACATCCACGTTAGCCAGTTGTAGCAATGGTCGCTTTAGGGTTTCTGATTGCGTTTGAATTCCGGAAGATTTTCACCAACGACACTGCACTGTACTTCTGGGATATAGTTTAAATGCTCAATTCACCTAACCTAGCGCGGGAATTCGTGGTTGAAAGCCCAAAATGGGGGGAGTCCCTCTCTTCGAAGACTGTGGGATTCCCTCAATTTGTTCTTCAATTCAAACCACTAGTAGTCCAGAGCATTAACTTCTGCCGCTGATTGCATCCAGAAAGAAACCCGGACTAACACCTCTTCCAAGAAGCGGTCTCTCTTGTCGGGAGTTGCATCATCAGGCCATCTGTTTTGACGATAGTCATTGAACTTATCGAACGTCTTGCCATATTTCGTAGTGAGTGGTAATGCCACTCGTCGGTCACAGACGGTATTGAATGCGCGAATGAGCGTCCTGAAATCAAGGTCCATTCGCATGAGCCATTTCATCATTGTCTTGAAGAATGCCCTCACATTGATTTCATCCCATGGCAGCTCCTTCAGAGCAGCACGGTCAGCTCCATCAACACGGTCGGTATTCACTTTGCACTCCTTTTTGAAATCGCAGCGTGCTCTGACGTATATCTTGCGTTTTGCCATCCAGACGACTATCTCGTGTTCGCCTTTCTTCATCATGCTCTCCTTATGATCTCCAGCTGGAAAAACCACCTCTATTGTGCGGTCTTTGAAACGCGCTCCAGCCTTCAGATAAAGCTCCAATGCCCATGCTATTGCAGGTATCGTGTTTACTGCATAATATTCGTCAGGATTGGTCATTTTTCTAGAGAAGAGGATTACATCTGTCCTGATATGAGTTCGGTTTGAACCAACAGAGAAAGAATGTATGAATAGACGCTCAGTGATTTCCAGTTTGGCGCTTCCGTACTAGGGTTGTTCCTAGCTGCTCGAAGATATCAAT
>JBHLQK010000117.1:0-9569 GCA_048884925.1 Candidatus Thorarchaeota archaeon | reverse complement strand
ATCTCCAGTGTTATGATGACCTGATCGCCCTCCCAAATGATAATCTGATTAAGACGCGCCTCACGAAGCACCAGCGATGGCATATTGCTCCATAACGCCGCATTCTCAACCGTTTGGTTTCTCACAGGCCCTACGGGGTGAGTAGTGGTCAATGCAAGCTTCCCTGCGCCTACCACACCGGCTATAATAACTGGATTGGTGCCATCTGTAGCTAGAATTGTGAGGTTCTCAGGAATTGAACTAAAGTGGCCCTGGTAGTCCGTGGAAGAACTCAATGCATTTGGCATTGACATGAAAGGATGCGTTGAGTCTTCTATCACAATCGTTGAACCATCTCCTGTACCTGTGAGTATTGTCCAAGGCAGCCAGCTCAAATCTCCAGATACTCCTAGGAGGACGAGAGTACCACCACGCAGCACATAACTCTCAAGTTCAGGGCTTATCAGTGCCAAATCGGATGACAGGGAGAGAAGTGCTCCAGGTTCGAGTAGTACAGTTCTCCTAAGAAACAGGAGCCATTCAAAATCTGTAAGATTTGAAGCATCATAGAAATCGAAATCAATGGCGAGTCCATCAAGTGTCTGAGGGAGATAGTCTGTTGTTCCAAGTGCCGACACTGCCGGAACTCCACGGCCCGGCAAATGTCCATCAAGAAAGATAGAATTAGGATCAACAGCGGATATTCGCGGGGAAGTAGCGGGAGAGTACAGATGTACTTCTGGATCGCCGAAGAGCACTTGTTGATTGCCATAGTCACGCGGTTCACGGTCCAATAATGGGTCAGAATAGTCGTGTGAAACCCGAACAAGAGCATCGCTTAGAGCTGAGCCTGTTGAATTACCAGCACAGAGCGCCTCCGTAATCTGAATGGACAAAGTGCCTGCAGGTTGGAAATAGACTGTCCGTGGAGAAGCAATCACTCCGACAGCCCCATGTTCCATCAGCATGATAGGCAGCCGCGTCCCACCCAATAAGCAAGCAGTTAGAATTACGATTGGAGAGCCAATATTCCCTATAGCAGCCTCCAAATCATCAGTGGTCTTCGTCACATGATGAATATATTCAGACTCATATGCAACAGGGTTAACAAGATGGTCGGCGTCCGAGGGGCTCTCGCGCGTTGTTTCAGTCACCTCAAACCCATAGGCCGCATCTTGATCTCTCAATGAGAAAAGACCAAGCCCTCCTGGTCTTTTTGGAGGGTCACGTGGACCTAGGGACAAAGTACCATGGGTGCTCATTGACCAGAGAGCAAGCTGAGAATCCACTCCTGCGAAAACCTCGTTCACTCCAACATGCGTTACTACATTGAAGTCAGCAGCTTGAAGTGCCCCTGTCGTGTCTTCAATCTGCCATATCTCATAACCATTGTAGAAGTTATCCACAAAGGGCGAGCCATCAGTATAGGCGTAGAATGTCAGCATCGCGTCATCTGCGGAATCAGATGTCAAGAATAGAAATCTATGATGAGCAGCCCTATTGATAAGGACTGAAGCGAGGGCAGGGTCGTTCGTTGGGATTCTTCCAGCTTGAAAATGACTCTGCAAGGACCTATCGAAGGAGATTTTAATCAAGTCTGGTGATGACACAACAACGACCGACTGTGGACCTGTGGTGTTGTATGCACCCCGATCATCAAGGAAATTCTCAAAGTCATTAACCGACTGTATCATTGAAAACGTGTTTGGAATGCGCTCATCATACCATCCATTCTCAGTTCTAGTGGACCATCTACTTGTGATATAGATGTCAATCTCAGGCCCTATTTGATAGGGCGCCCAAGTTTCCTCAGCCCTAGTGGTTATATAATTATCATCTCCACACAGGGAGAATATAGGTGCGCCATGAAAAGCAGCTGAATATGCAGCTGGCGCAAATATCTCATTCCCGTTTCCAAGAGGTGCAGTGACTACAATATCACTTTCTTCCGACAACAGTTGAATCCATTGCGTTATCAGAGGATAGCTCTCCAAAGAGGCCAACAAAGAAAATGCGTCAAGAGAGGTTTCAAGAGAGTCACTGTGGATGTTTGCTGGATCCACCAGGAAGCTGACGTTTACACCTAGCTTCTGAACTGCACGTAGTGTGGCGTCTGGTATTGAATTCTCTGTGACATAAAGAAGTGGAGCGTTCAATAGGGATGCAAGAACAGCCCCGTTGGCTGCGGACTCGAGATAAGCCTGCAAATCGGAGGGGAGCGTGGAAATCGACCAAGAGAGATCCACATTGTTCGCTTCATTTGAGGCGTCAATCCAGGATGTCAGTATGGTCCATTCACCAGCCATAGGGAACGGAATCTCAACTTTTTCGGTACTTAGACCACTGGCCAGAATACTGCCTGCGGGAGCCCATTGCACAAGTCTGCCGGTTGGCCCAACTAGTGCTAGATTGAGGTCAGTTCCAGAGTTGTCCCAAGTGATTGTCGCGTTGAGCCATTGAGCATCCATAGGAACTGTCACCGTTTGCGTGAATCCTGGATGATACTTCACTTCATAGTTCAAGGCAGTGGCACCAGTGGCTAGGCGTTCAATGGCCATTGTCCAAGTCCCTTCTAGCGTTCTGGGATACCAGAACTGTAGAGGAACTAGTGTTGGAACATAGGACGGATTGCGTTCGAAGTAGACTTGACTATAGACTGAGTAATCGACAATTGCATTATTGGGGTCGCGTAGCTGATGGGTGTGGAGGTCTGTGCCCACCCAATCGAAGACTCCCTCCATCCATACTGCAGCTGACGGAGGCGTGAAAGTGATGTTGGAAATGGACCCATAGTTGACAACATCGTTCGACGTATGAGAAGACAGAGCAGCATCTTGGAACGTGAAATCGACCTGCCCAGATGAGACAGACGGGGCGGGAAAGCTGTCTTTAGCTAATGCAAAGACAGCTATGTCACTAGATGTCCAGTCCATCGCTGCAAGTTGGGCTGCAACCTCTGCAGAATCTAATCCTGAAAGCCGAGGGTATATCTGCACACCAGTCATCTCTTGGAGGTCATCAACAAGAGAATTAGAAAGGTCGCCTATTCCGATTACCTGAGTGGCACCACCATCTGGTTCGATAGAATCAACCCAATCAGTGACAAACCACTCTTCTGATAGAGACCCTGATGCCATGATTAAGGGGGATATGTATTGAGACCCATTATGGAGGAAGATGCTATTGGGAATGCCAGCCATGTAGGCAAACTCATCGAAGTAAGAGGAAGAGTCCTGTGCAACAAAAGTGGCTCTCCTCAGCGGTGTCGCATCACTTGGCATGCTGCTCAGTGAGGTTTCACGCTGGGGTATTGCATTGGTAATGTGACTGTATCTAGAACTATGAGGTGTTGCTAGAATTGGCACGAAAAGTGGTGCCAAGAGTAAGGTCAACAGCAAAAATGCCATCCGCTTCTGCATTCTATCCTTCAAGGTGGGCACTCCTATCTCTGAATGCAGTACCAGTCAGACTGGAGCATATAGTGTTTTTTCATGTGGCTGTGAGTGTCAGGATTTTAGAGATAATGCCTCTCTAGGCATATTAGGTGCCATTATTCCACGAAATCCAGCAAATCCTCATCGAATTCTTCATCGTCGCCTTCTGGCTCTTCATCCTCATCTGGCAACGCGTCAATGATATCGTCAATAACTCTTCTCAGTCTACGTCTAGTGGATTTGGGAATATCCCAAAGCTTCTGCTCGGCACGCTCGACCACTTCTCGTGCGATATCAAAAATCTCTGCGTCCATGTAGTTTTGAGCAGCCTCAGTAAAGTGCTCTGCAGATTTCTTCTGATTTCCATTCATCTCTGCAATATCTCCTAGCAGAGAGAGCGCATCTGCGATTCCTGCCTTATCATCAATCTCTCGATAAATCTTGAGTGCTTTTTTGAACTCCTTGTCAGCAGACTCCCAGTCTTCCTTGTCTGCATAAGCATTGCCAACATCCATGATAGTACTGGCCACGCCCTGCTGATTGTCAACAGTCTTGTAGGCTTTCTGAGCTTTCTTGAAGTATGACATGGCATCATCAAAGTCACCAAGCCCGTGCTTCGCGAGGGCAAGTGCGTACATCGCGTCCGCGGCTCCATCTTCATTCGAGGTCTTTTCGAAGAGTTTCATTGCCTTCTCACAGGACTTGGCGGCTTCATCCCACTGTTCTAAGTTGATTTGTGCAACACCAAGATTATAGAGCGCATCACTGATTCCAGGTTCATCCTTTAGTTCTGTGTAAATATCAAGGGAGTCCTTGAAGCATTTGAGCGCTTCTTCATATTCTGCGACTGACATGTAGATGTTTCCTACTGCATTGAATATCTTTGCAGCATCATCTTTTGCTCCAGCTTCAAGTGCGGCTGCGGCCTGCTCCATTAATTCAGCTGGATCTAAATCGTCTATTGCAGTTTCATCATCGCTCAAGAGGGACACACCTTCAAGTGAAGAAAGTGGCGGACTCTCTCTCTTTTGAGCCTTTCTACGTATCATTCATCAACGAGCCATAATTAAGTTTGGATTCTCTAGCAGAGCTCTTACCGAATCCTTAACGACAAATTGCTCATCGCCAACTTGCACTTCCAGCAACTTTCTGAGCTCAAATCTGCGGAGATATCCGACAGCTTGCTCGCGTCGGACATTAAGTCCCTTCATTAGTCGCGAGAGTCCGTCTTTTGTTCCGCTATGCTCAGCGAATTTAGAAAACACGCTACTCCATTGCATCATTGTAAGAAAGAGTAGTGTTCTGAGAAGACGATCAACATTTTCGCCAGTCTTTGCAGAGCATGGAATTACGGCCTGACCAGCAAGGAAAGTCATGTTATTTCGAAGCTGGTCCACAGGTCGAGCCTCAGGCAAATCCTGTTTATTCGCAGCAACAACACAAGGGACGCCTGGAAGAAAGAATGCGATCTCTCTGAAGAACAGCTTGGCTCTCGCATCTGACTCTGGATCAGCCGAGTCAACCACAAAGATTATGCCATCAGCACCTTCACTCAGAATTTTCCTTATAGTTCTGAATCTTAGAAGGCCAGGTGTCCCAAACAGAAACACACTGAGTCCCCCAACATTGGCCATGCCATGGTCCATAGCAATAGTAGTGCCTCGACGTTCGATGTTGATACACGCGCCATCGGTAATGTGATGTATGAGGAGGCTTTTTCCGGCTTCATATGGCCCTGTGACGATAATCTTCATGCGGCTGCACCTGCGTTCTTGCAGAGGGTTGATTCCTGAGTAAAACTCTGTGTGTTAAATGGTTTGCCGTCTTCTACTCAGCACATCTTATTTCGCTCCTAATAGTGTCCTGTTATGAGGAGCAGTGGAGATGGGGAGACCGTCCGCTCGCAACGGCAGTCCTAGGCTTTTCGTCCGATATCGGTTTTCCAAAGCTGTCATGGGAACCCGGTCTCAATGAACTGTACATCCTCAGCTAATCTGGCTTCGGGCGTTCCCCTGGGTCTAGCTGTTTCGCCAATAGTCCAGCATGGCAACCCTTTATCTCTCAGAATACCGCAGAACTCTTCCACAGTTTCAGGACTGAGAAACACCAGCATTCCGCCAGCTGTTTCAGCAGCAAGTCCCTGTCTAAGTTTATGGCCAAAGAAAGCGGCTAGGTTGAGAGCCCCGTTAATAACAGGAATCTGATCTATGACCACATCCACACTGCTCCTAGTTGCCACATTTCTCGCATGACCCAAGAGGCCAAATCCAGTGACATCAGTCGCCGCCAGAACACCGACCTGCTTCATTGCCTCCGCAACCTCTAGATTGCTAAACGTCATGATTCTCACCGCAGTTTCCTGGATCTTGAGGAGTTCAGGTTCACTGAACCTCTCCAATAGCTCTTCACGCTTCTCATCCTGCAAATCTCTGTAGGATCTCATTGCGGATTGGATGCCAAGAGGCTTGGTCAGGACTATCTTGTTTCCAGGTGTTGCACCATGGGAATAGACGATTTCGTCTAGCTTGGCAACGCCCAGGCATATTCCTCCAAATACGGGGATGGGATTTGTAATGGTCTGACCACCACTTACGCAGCTATTGTGGCGTATCATGAAGTCATTCATCCCCTTGAGAACTCCAACAGCAATGTCTTCGTTCATCTCCACAGGATAACCAAGGAAAGCCTGAAGGGATATGAGTTCAGTCGCGCCCATTGCGAAGACATCATTCGAGGCGTTACAGGCTACAATCTCTCCCTGAGTGTGTGGGTCATCGTGAATAGGTGTGAATACGTCAACATTCTCGACTATAGCCACTTGATCATTGATGATGCGAACCACTGCATCGTCCCCAATCTGGCCTGCACACGCAGCACCAGGCGAGAGAATACCTGTCTTCTCTAGAAGGCGGTCTAGATCGCCCTGCTTGACTTTGCAGCTTCATCCATGGGTAGTAACCATTGCAGTCAGTCGCTCTTTATCCACCTGGTGCATCGCCTCCGTTATCTGTGGCCATAGGCCCGAGTTGCCCATGGTGAGGCCGCGTAATAAAATATCTTGTGAGGCTGCTTCACAATCCTTATAGCAAAAACCAGAAATCGGTCGTGTAAACCGAGGAGAGAGATATTGAGTATCAAGAAGATTTCTGAGAACCTATATGAGATTCCTCAGGACACCAAGCCATGTATGACGGTGCCGGTGAAAATCTATGCCTCTGGCGCTCTCTTCCAGAAGATGAAGCAAGATAAGACATTCGAACAAGGAACAAACGTTGCATGTCTGCCAGGCATATATTCTCACAGCATAATCCTTCCTGATGGTCATCAAGGATATGGATTCCCAATTGGTGGCGTGGCTGCCACTGATTACGAGAATGGAGTAATATCGCCTGGTGGTGTTGGTTACGATATCAACTGCGGTGTCCGAGTCCTCACAACTAATCTGGATGAGGGAGATGTCAGACCAAAAATCAGTTCCTTAATAGAAACTCTCTTTCGTGATGTGCCGACAGGCGTAGGAAGGAGTGGGAAGATTGAGCTCCAAGGTATGAGAGGCGTTGATGAAGTTCTGAATAATGGTGCAACATGGGCTGTTGAGGAGGGTTATGGCTGGGAGGAAGACCTAGACCACATCGAAGCAGGTGGAAATCTCGACTTCGCCGATGCATCGAAGGTTTCACAACATGCAAAGAAGAGAGGAATGAGCCAGGTAGGAACTCTCGGATCTGGAAATCATTTCCTCGAGATACAGCTGGTTGATGCCATCTACGACGAGCATGCTGCCAAAGCTATGGGACTGACAAGAGAAGGGCAGGTCACAGTGATGATTCATAGCGGCTCCAGAGGTTTGGGTCACCAAGTTTGCAGCGACTATATCAAGACTATGACTCAGGCCATGGTGAAATACAATATTCAAGTCCCTGACAGAGAGCTCTGCAGCGCTCCAACCACATCTCCCGAAGGGCAGGCATATCTTGGTGCTATGAGTGCGGCTGCCAACTTCGCATGGGCCAATAGGCAGACTATGATGCATTGGACACGTGAAGTCTTCTCAAAGATTATGGGTCAGTCTCCGGAAGAGATGGAGATGCGACTGATATACGATGTCGCGCATAACATGGGCAAAGTAGAGGAACATGAAATAAGAGGACAGCGAAGAAAGGTTGTTGTGCATAGAAAGGGAGCGACTCGCGCATTTCCTGCAGAACATCCTGAAACTCCATCAGAATACAAGAATATAGGCCAGCCAGTCCTGATTCCCGGCACCATGGGAACGGCATCATATATCCTCATAGGGAATCCAAAGAGCATGGAGCTTACATTTGGTTCAACAGCCCATGGAGCAGGTCGCTTCATGAGTAGAAGTAGAGCAAAGAAGCAGTTCTTTGGGAAAGATATTCAAAGTGGTCTTGCACGCGAGGGGATAATCGTAAAATCCGCAAAGGCAATTGTAATTGCAGAAGAAGCCCCTGGAGCATACAAAGACGTTGATGAAGTAGTTCGTGTATCCGACTCAGTTGGAATAGCCACCAAGGCGGTCAGACTTCGTCCCATTGGGGTCATCAAGGGTTAAGTCTTTGTTACGCTCAAATGAGACAATATCCGCTAAAACCAAAGCAATTCCGATGAGAATCACGCCAAATCCAATGAGAGTCAACTCAGCGGGAATCTCTCCGAGGAATATAGCTGCCAACACCGTTGCACCAATTGGCTCCCCTAGTACAGCAGAAGAAACTACGTAGGCAGGAACCAAGGTAAGCAGGTAGTTGTTTACCGAGTGCCCAAGTGCTGTGGGAAAGATAGCCAGAGCTAGGAAAATGATTACTTCGCGAGGCTCAAAAACAAGCACATCAAGCCCCATTGTAAGACAGAAAGGCAAAGTGGCAATTGCTGCTGAAAGGTATACCACTGATGTGTACACTGTAATTGGTAGGCCTTCCGCATATCTCCTTCCACCTATGAAGTAAACCGCTAAGAAGAAAGCACTAAGCAATGCAAGCGCATCACCGGTAAGTGCCCCAAATCCTGTCGACATTAAATCATTCAATGCGAGAAATATAGCACCTCCTACTGCAACCAATACACCAGCCCATGACTTTCTTCTCAATGATTCTCCTAGGACCAACGTGGAAAAGACAGCGGTGAAGATTGGAGAGGTATTCACTAGCACTACGCTAGCAGCAACGGTTGTCATGAACAGAGATGTAAACCACGTGGAGAAGTGAAGAGAAAGCACAATACCTATCGCAGCAAGCCAGAACCAAGTGGCTTTGATCTGAGGACTTCTCAATGCCTTGAGGTCACCTCTTGCCGCACCAATGCTTGCCATGAGAATTGAGCCATATAGGGTTCTCCAGAAAACGATTACAAGAGGATGAGATTCGCTGAATCTGATTAGTATGCTTGCGCTTGATACCATTGAAACAGCAAGAATCAAGAGCAATAAGGTTCGCGAACTGCTGCTTTCATTGCTTTTAGGCTGTTCCGCCATTTTAGCATCACACTCAGGCAATTGAAGAGTTGCATGAAATACAACGAAGTCGGTCCTTATCTGCTTCAACGACATCGGAGTCACAAACTGGACACTGTTCCACCATGAGTTTAGCGAAATCTATCCGCCATAGTACTTGCATAACGTCATCAAGATCCAAATAGGTGAACAGCGCTTTTCCAGGAGCACCAGAAACCATTTTTGATAGCCGCCCAGAACTTGAATCAAAGAATAGAATGACGGGCTTGGATAGCTCTATTGCCAACATTATTTCCATTCCTACACCGTGTGAAGGGCTAGTAACTTCTGCTATGAGGACATCGCAGGCTCGCACATAGTGAACATCACGTTCATAGATATCCTCTGGACTTGCAAGCGGGAAGAACTGAGGGGCGAATACATCCACACCCTTCTCTTCTAGCAAATCAATTACAACTCTATAGAAATCATCACGTCGGTCTTCGGCATGGATTATTGGACCAGATAGATAAGCCAGTGTCATCTCAGAATCTCACCACAATAACTTGGATCGTATCTATTCGCTTATCTCGTCAGAGGACACCCCTTTTCTGAGCTCTGAAATAGATGGGAGGGACTCGTCGTCTTCAGTGATTTCAAAACGTCCCGAATGTCCAAGTGAGAGCTGCATTTTGCCCTGCCACTCC
>JBHLQK010000116.1:0-9650 GCA_048884925.1 Candidatus Thorarchaeota archaeon | reverse complement strand
CGCTTTGCATCAGACGGTTTCTGACCTGCAAGCTTTGCGACCGTCTTGACAACTTTCTCTGTAGAATTATACTTCCCTGGAGACGCCTTATTCCTACTAATCCACGCTGATGTAGCTTTCTTCTTGCCAGGTCCTTTCAGTAGCTTCTCTATAGCGTCAGCTGGACCTCCGGTCTTTCCATCCACCGTCATGCCATCGGATCGCTTTAGCTCAAAGAGTTCAACAACCTCAAGATGGATAGATTTGCCTGGAACCGTTTTTCCTTTCTTGGGCAGAACAACCTCCTTCCCAACTAAGGCGGCTGATACTTGCTCATTGACACCGAGTTCCTGTTTTCTTAGGCGGAGGAATTTGACCATAAGAACAGCGTCATATATGCAATAGAAATCATATTTGAGAGAAGGCTTGCTTACCTTCACTGCATCAGGCTCCACTTCAAGAACATCAGCTCCATCTTGAATTGCACTCTTCTTGGCCTTCTCGGGTTTGACCTTCTCTTTGAAGTAGAACTGCTTCTTTTTCTTGTCATCTATCTTCATCTTGGCATGTGCACCGGTTATCTTGAAGATTGATGCAGACACCTTGGGCTTTGCGGACTTTTTCTTAGCCAAATTTGACACCGTATTTGGAAAAGACCCTTAGCTATAAGTTCTCTTTGGCCGCTTGAATTGATTCACTTATGTGAAAATGCCGCCTTGATTGCTTTGCCTGTTTCGAATACTCTGGCAAATCCCACTCGCTCAAATTGAAGGAAGGTGCCCTCCTCAATATCACGCATTCCTGGTTCGCCAAGACCTGTCACCTGTTCACCATCAATCATTGTCAACACAACCATAACTGAATCCTTCCTAGGAATCCAATGTATGATTGGACCTCCAACTTCACGGACCTCATCTACGTCACTGCTGTGGAATAATCCTATGGGTTTCTTTCCCTTCTTCAGAGTGAAATTGGCCAAGTCCGTCAATCTGAAGATACTCCCGCTAGACATTCGTTCATAATCTCGTCCAGATATGCCCACTTCCACTGCTGCATCAATCTTTTGCCGTGATAGTGGTATTGTGCGAAAACCACGTTCAGGAAAATCTGGATGTATTGGGGCTTTGGCATTCTGTATTTCCTCTGGAACTCCATCTAGATTCATCCAAAGTGGAGAACTAACAAAGAAAGCCCTTGGAGCGTCAGCATCACGAATCTTGCGGTTTTCTGCATATACAGCTTTCATCGAAATTGAGATGTCTGTATTGCTCAGACCTAGGTCAAGCAGGGCTTTTCTAATTGCATCAGGATGGATACCACGTTTTTGCAGGGATTGTAGGCTCCAAGTACGAGGGTCATCCCATCCAGAATAAACGCCATCCATTACTTCTCTTCGTGATTTGCTTTTACTGAGCCTCGCATCTTGGAATTTCAATCGGCCAAAGTAGATTAACTCTGGATGCTGCCATCCGTATATGTTCCAAATGTGCTGCTCAATCTTACCCTCTTTGACTAGGTCTTTCCCTCTAATGATGTGCGTGACTCCTAACTCATGATCATCAATACCCCAGGAGTACTCTAGGAGTGGCCATACTCGATATTTCGTGCCAACACGGTGATGTTCAGTTTCAGATATCCTCAGAATCACATGGTCGCGCATTGCCGGGTCTGGATCCGTCATTCCAGTACGGAGCCGTACAGCTGCACTTCTTTCAGGATAGCTGCCATCTAGCATTTTCTCCCATCGCGCAAGATTTTCTTCAATACTGATTAAGCTGCACGGGCAGGCTTTTCCTTTGACCTTGTACTCATTTCTCCAGACATCAGCATCACAATCACAAACATAAGCCTCGTTCCTATTTATGAGGTCCATCGCGTATTTGTAGAATAGTTCCAGGCGATCAGATTTGTAGACGGTGCGGTGCCATTTGACGTTTAAGTACTCGAGTCCTTCAGGAATCAAATCAAAAGCTATTGGTTCGACAACTTTCTCAGCGGAGCCAATTGTGTCATCAAAAACGAGTATCAATTCGCCATCGTAACGTTTGACATAATAGTCATTGAGGATGACCATTCTCGCATTCCCAATATGCAGTGGACCTGACGGGAAGGGTGCCAGACGCATGACTACTTTGGGCCATTTGTCAACATTAGGAAGATCAGGAAGATCCTTCTCCTCGGTAACCTCAGGGATTACTTCCAGCATTTCGGGGGCAATCTTCATGAGCTCGGATCGTTGTTCGTCTATAGGTAGTTTTTCAATTTCCGCCACAAGATGTTGAGCAATTTCCTTGATATCGCGTGCCCGAGGACGGAGGTCAGGTCTGGTTCCCATTATTGCGCTCATGACTGACTTCACAGTTGGTTTGCCATCGTACTTGACAGCATTGTCCAGTACGAACTTCCGAACCTCATTTTCCAGATTGTTCAAAGATAACAGCTCTGCAACAAATCCCTGTGTGACTCATTTAACGTTAACTGGACAGCAAACAGGTATCACAGGGACATGCTTATTTGGCAGAAATGGGGGTTCTTATCTGATATTACGGATTCATGGTGCAGAAATGTGTCAGAACTGAAGTGTTGTAAGATTTGCGGAGCATTCTATACATGTGACCATAAGGGCGAATGCTGCCCAGAATGCGAGCATTACGACCCATTGGACAATCTCTGTATGGCAGGTCATCTGAAGAAGAAAATCAAGAGAACCGATGAATTAGATGAACTAGAGGAGGAGGTCGACCCAGACACATTCCTGTTTGAGGACGACGATGAAGACGAGTTGGAGGACGATAGCGATTTGCCTCCCGAGCGGGATCTCGATGATGATGACGATGATGATGAATTCCTCGATGACGATGATTGGGACTAGACAAAGTAGTGACAGGTGCAAACCGGGCCGCTTTGACTAGAGAACGTTTTCTATGGCGTCAGCAGTATCAGGTTGTAGAAATATAGTCCAAATAAGCCTAGGGCAATAAGTGTCAACAGGGTTGCATTACCTATGAGCCACATTCGCGCATTTTTCTTTGAGATGTTTATGGGACCAAGGGGTTTCAATCCAGTGGGAGCACTGCTAGTGATATCTACTGCCCGCCACACCATCTCTAGAGGATTCGCGTCACTCGGAAAGATATCCAGATAGAGATGTGAAGCATAGCCGAGCAGGAAGAGAGCAGTGACATAGTACTCCACGTGAGCTCCCACCCTCAATGAATACAAAGATGCAATGCTCTGTGCGACATTAACTAGAGTCATCAGCACGATAAGAAGCGGCAGGATAATCGAATGAAAAATGATGTTTCTGTGTCGTGCTATTCCCAGAAATGGAATGTCCCAATCAGGCATCAAAGCACCTGAGATTGTGATTACAGCACCGATGAAAATCGATATGTCCCCGATGAATGGAATTCCAGAGCTCCATTGATAGTATACTGCTCCAGCCAACGAACCCAAACAGAAGGTCATGAAAGACATCGCCCCAAGAGCTCCACGGTTACTGGTTGTACGATTGCTCATGTCTTTGTGTGGAGCCTTGTAGTATAGAATCGGTATAGCTATAATGGTGAGAATGATTCCTCCTGAGAGATAATAGAAGAGGAGGTCAAGAAGAAGAAGACCTGAACCTGCCAGCCAAACGCTGAATGCATAGATTAGCGAATACAGAGCTACGAATAGCGAGAATGAAAACATAATGTGAGACAAACGATTCATTTTGGCACTACCATCCTAAAGATGCAGACTCCTCTGCGTGGGCTAAACGAGGTCTTGAGGTGAGTCTTATTTCTTTCCCCGAAGACCCGGAAACCAGAACTGAGTGCTCTTGGAGTAGCTCTTTTGCATCTTGGCGATGCCTTCAGCGACAAGCATCTCCAACGCATTTCTAACACGTTCTTCAGTCCATCCAAGTTTCACGATGGCTGCTTCTATAGTCAGACTTCCATCTCCAGCTGCAGCTAGACTCATGAGATGCTGAGGATCATCGGTTAATGAAACCGGGATGAACTTGACCAACACAGCTCCACTCTCAAGAGCAGACAGTCCTTCAATCAGACCTTCCTTAGACATCTCCTTGATGATGCTTTCAGTTTCATCCGGATTTGTTGCCCACCCCATTCTATCAAGTCTGACTAAGAGTTCAGAGAGAAGCATCACTCCGCCTGAATCTCTTGACTCCTCTGCCAAACGAAGAATGTCTCTTCTTATGCCATCAATTCGGTCATCGCGCTTGAGAAGACCCTTCACCATTCCTTGTTTCTTCTTCGCCTTTGAGATCCAAGCTTCAGGATCATACCCTAGCTCAGATAGCAATTCGACTAACGCACTTCTGTAGGCAGGTATCTTAAGCAGTGTAGCACCTTGCTTCTCAAATGCCTCCCGCAGTCGTTCCCGTATTCTCTCAATTCGATTTGCACGGTCCAAGAGAATATCAAGCTCCTTGTCAAGGCTCTCCTCTCTAGAAAGTGGACTAAGTACAACTGGTACAACAACGTCTCCTGATGTTTGAAGTGTGAATTCCAAATGCCTTTCACGATACCCACGGGCGCTTACACGTCCCTCATAGTTGCTCTTTGGAAGTGAGGCTTTTATGACGCCCTTCGAGTCAGAATTAGCAGTGAAAGCTCCCAATTCGAGTGAGGCCCCCGGTACAGGATTTCCTGAATGGTCATACACATGAAACCTCACACTGCAACCTGCTTCTCCAGCAGGAAAAACTTTGGATATTCTTGTTATCTTTGCCTTCATGGTCTGCTCAGGAATCCCTTCCAAGATTGACTCCAACTCCCGCATCATGGATTCTTTTGCTAGGCCATCTGAGATGAGGGCTCTCGTTCCTTCACGAATAAGCTTGCGTGCATCAGTTGAAGCTAGAAGACTCATTTCCCTAGAGAGAGAACGGATGTGCTTTCTCAGGTTTACGTCATTATTCGCACGCTTTGTTATTATTTCTGCGATAGAGTTTATGGCGTCTGAAGAAGGCAGGAAGACATCAGCGAACTCTCGCAGCCGGCCAACTTGATAGCCATTACCTCTCAATCGAGAGGGCGGGTATACCGCAATTCGCAGACGCCCCTTCTTGGAAAATCCTACCATTACGAAGGGAATTAGAAGCAATGATGATTTTCTAGTGATTTCAACGCCTCTTAGAGGTACAAGAAAAGCATCTAGCAATTCCTTTTGTTCACGAATTACAGAGCTCATTTTGTTTATCTCATTGCGTAGTGCTTCTTCTCGCTCCAACAAACTCTGGGATGCACCCTTAGCACTCCCAAGTAATTCCTTGAGCCGAGCCTCATCCCTCGCCAGAGCGTCAGCTCTCGCTTTCCTCTCACTAATTAAATCGATAGCATCACGCCTTTGTTCAAGACGGGAATCAAGCATCTCGACCTCCCTCTTCAAGAACTCAATTCGCTGCTCCAATCTGCGGGTTTTCTGATCTGATTCGGATTGACTTTCACCAATAATACTCTGGATTCTCTGATGAATCATGTCTAATAATATTGAAAGATTGTCATTTGCTGAACTAATTGCGCTTGATGTTTCATAGAGTGTGTCAAAAAGACATGAGGCCTGTTCACTGCTGATAGCCTCAGGTAGAACCAAGCCATATGGCTCGATGAAATCATTCGTTGGCCAATCCATGAGGTCTGAAATTCCGTCGGCTTGTGATCCTGAGAGCAAACCAAGAATAGTTACCTCCTTCCCTTTCATCAGGGATGCTACTAATTCGCGGGAATCTTCGATGCATTTATGGAGCTCACTAGGCAATTCCGCTGAATCAATGCATTTCTGAACGCTTGAGATATCAATTTCAGTAAGAGGAAGCACTTTGCCGGAACTTATACCAAGCAGCTCTATCAAGAAACAGAAATTAGGTATGGAAGATTGAACAACCATGACAGGATAGTATGTCTTGAGGACAAACTCCAACTCTTGTCCATTTCGGGCTTCTAGAGCTCTCAAGACCATAGATGCCAAGACATAATCCTCAGGAATAGCCTGCTCCATTGGCGGACCTCCTGCCAACTGAATACTGCGGGCTGCAGTTTTCGGGATTATGAGATTGTCATTCTCGAGGTCCATCGGGGTCCACTCTTTTCGATGGCAAAGAAATCCTTTTCATCCTTTCTAACACCACATTTTGATAGTATTTGAGAGCGCTGTCTCTTTACTTGGAGCTTCATCAAGGAATGAAGAGAAACAAACCAGTTCTAGACCCATATTGCGCCTTATGCGGCAGCTATAAAGGTATAGGTTACTGCCGGAGCAAAAGATGCCCAAGCCATGGGGCTATGGATAAACAGGAGCAGTCTTTTGCTTCGAAGACTTCTTGCGTGATATGTAGAAATGCCGCATCCTTAGCGTGCATACGCTGTGGCAATATGTACTGCGATTCACATTCTGCAAATAGCGGAGATAGCAAGTTCTGCGGACTTGACCATCACATAGGAATCTGCAGTATATGCAGTAGGCGTGTATGTGAGAATTGCTGGATTCTAGATGAAACTGGGAAAATCGATTGCATTGAGCATCTCGAAGAAGGTTAGATAAGAGCCAGAGGAATACATAACGGTCACTCTTTTATGCAAGAATTACGTGTCCGAGATGGGAACGACAAATGCCAAAAGCCGCCTTCATCGTTCAGCTAGATGATTTTCAAGGGTTCATTGTGAAGAAACGGCATCCTTCGTCTCTTGCACTCACAGAAACAATGCTCAATCTCGTTTTCTTTGAGCATCAGAAAGGGAAGGAACAGGTAATCAGAGAATCCGAAATCGAAGGGATGAGGATTGCCTCGATTGCTATGGAGGTATTCCCGGGATGGACTGTATGCTTTGTGCTTGATGAGAATGATATCTTTGACGAGATTTCAAACGAGCTCATAGGCATGGGAAGGTTCATGCTTGAACTCATGCATGCAGACCCTGAATCACTAGAGATTGAAGAGATTCTTGCGAAGAGAAGCATGATGTCCACAATCGACGATGAACAGAAGGCAGCATCTATCTTCATGACACCTTCCTCAGCTCTTCTTCTAGAAAGGCTCCATACAGAGGGTGTTGAGAGCACTGCCAAGCTATCAATGTGGCTCAAGAACCAAATTCAAAGTGATAACGTGGATCTAAAGGAAGCAATCACGCCTCTTATGGAATCAGGCCTTGTCACAGTGGAGATTATGGGGAAACTGGAAACGGCATTTCTAGTGAAGGACGTATTCCCACACAGATCTCCACCAGTGGAGTCATTCAAAGCCACCAGTGTAGCACATCCCAATTTGATGGCCCAATATCAGGAGTATCTGAAGAACTTCTTCTCCCCTGACCCTCCAACAAAGGGCTATAATCCAACCCTACCTGTAACTGATCCAAACTCCCCGATTTTGGAAGATAGAGAGAAAATTGCTAGGATATTGTCCAGTAGCATCAATTATGCAGTGCTCCAATGCTTGAGAAATGGCCCACTTCGCTTAGGACAAATCGCCAGTCAAATCTCATTCCCTGATGGCGTTGTTCAGAGGGCACTATGGGCTATGGAGGCAGAGAGGATAGCTGCGAATTTCGAAGAGGAAGGGGTTTGGGCACTCATCACAAATCCCAAGATGGAAATCTTCCTGCCAGAGTATATTCTGCCGATAATCGCAGCAAAGCTTGAAGATAAGAGGCTCAGTTCAGATACAGCAAGAAGATATTTGGAGCTTCTTGTGCAGACTTGGAGTGAGTAAATTGATTCGAAGTGTCTATGTTTTGGGTCATGAAGGAGATGTAGTCTACTCCAAGGACTACGCCAAGAGTGACTCAAAAGCCAGTTTGGTCGAGTTTCTTGTCAATCTTGTCCAGTTTCTGAAGAGTGTTGATCTTGAGGGAAAGACCGAATTCATGAACGTAGCCATTTCTAGAATATTCTTTGCTCAGAGAGATCTATTCACGTTTGTCTTTGTCGCGGATAAGGCAGATGATGCCGTGCAGATTGAGGACAAAATGACCCAGATGGTCGAAACCTTCATGAAAGACTTCGCAAACCTAGCCGCAGCAAAGCAGCCCTTGGATGGATTCGATGCCAAGGTGGATGAGATTGCTGTAACCATGGTCAAAGTCGCAATCCTAGGATTTGCTGGTGTTGGAAAGACAACAACTTTGCATTTGCTCAGAGGAGAAACGCTTCCACTTGTTCACGACCCCACAATAGGTGTTAGCATTAAACGTCTGCCTGAAGAAGTTCAAAATGCCAATATCGTGCTCTGGGACCTAGCAGGACAGTCAAGATTCAGTATTCTCTGGGCAAAGATGATTGCTAACGCACAGGTTGTCGTCATTGTAACGGACAGCACACTTGAAAATGTCCTTCGCAGTAAGAAACTAGTCACGCTAGTAAAGGACGAAGTGCCCGAAGCGAAAGTAATCGGTATTGCAAATAAACAGGACCTACCCACTGCTTTGACACCTGAGAGAGTTGGACAAATTCTTGGCATCCCAACCTACGAATTGGTGGCGATTGATATTTCCTACAGAGACCGCCTAATTCAAATTATCCGCAAGGCTATTCTTGAAGGCAAGGCAGAAACCAAAGCTGCATGAATTCTCAGGGAAAATCCACTCCAAGTGTACAATATCACCTTAAATCAGCTTATATATAGAATATCCACCATGGCAAAGGTTAAGAACCATACCCCAGCAGTATCGATATAGTAGGCTATACCAAGGTGACATTTCATGGCCTTTGACATAGGTGAATTAACAGCAAAGCTGAAGGAAATCGAAACCTACGCTATGAAGGTTGCAGAAACCAAGAGGCTTGCCGATCAGTTGGCAGAGAACCTAGCCAAGATGAAAACGGCAATCAACCAGACGATTAATGACAGCTTTACAGAAATTGCTAATCAGATTGATACTTTGAGGAAGAACATGGAGGAAATGGAAAGTGTGAAGGCACCAGGAGGCGCCGCAGCTACACCAGCTCCCGCTCCGACTCCAACTCCAACTCCAGAACCTACCCCAGTAGCAGAGCCATCGCCTGCGCCGGAACCTGGTCCCGCAGCCGTTCCAAAGCCAGCTCCAGAACCTGTTGTGGAAGCCGTTCCTGCTGAAGGTAGTGATCAGCTAGACTTTCTCCTCCAGCAGAAAGACAGGCTAAAAGCATCACTCACCGACCTTCGATTTGACTACATGAGAGGCTATATTCCAGAGGATGATTACAAATCCAAGGAAACAGAGCTGGATTCCCAGCTCGAGGAAATTGACCGTCAAATTGCTGGTCTGAAGTAGTGCTGATGAGAGGCGGCTATAAGCCCATAAAAGAGTCCTAGGTCAGCCACCAGCTTCTTTCTGTTAAGTGATATATGTATGCATAAAGTCCAGTGAATCATATAGCCAGCTCTAATAGATTAAACAATTCGCTCCTGAAACCTCGGGATAATAGAAAATCTGCATTATGCGGCTTTCTTCTTGGTGGTCTTCTTGGGCTTGGCCTTGTCTTCGGTCTTCTTGGTGGTCTTCTTGGGCTTGGCCTTGTCTTCGGTCTTCTTGGTGGTCTTCTTGGGCTTGGCCTTGTCTTCGGTCTTCTTGGTGGTCTTCTTGGGCTTGGCCTTGTCTTCGGTCTTCTTGGTGGTCTTCTTGGGCTTGGCCTTGTCTTCGGTCTTCTTGGTGGTCTTCTTGGGCTTGGCCTTGTCTTCG
>JBHLQK010000115.1:0-9700 GCA_048884925.1 Candidatus Thorarchaeota archaeon | reverse complement strand
GATGTCTTTGGTGAGGGAGCCAAGTGGTTTTGTCATCTGCCCTGTAAAGACGATCCAGGAGGCGACCTTCACATCATTGAGGATCGGACCTACATACCGCCACGACTGGCAGTTCCATATCTATTCAGTTTCTCACAAGATAATCGTCCTTCAAGAATAGACTTTGACAGAATCTGGTGGCTTGAGAATGTTCTTGTGCGTGGTGACCCTATGGCTACCAGACAGAATGAGAAGGCACTCTTTCGTGATCTTGAGTTCATGTCGCGGGATGCTCGATGGTATGGCTATCCTGTATCTCTAGCGCTTGCACATGATGCCTGTAAACTTAGCTATGAAGACCTCAGGCTTGCTCGAGAGATATGCAAGGATGTCCGACATGAGATTGGTCTGGATACAAGAAAGACTGAGCCGTTAAGGGCAGACTATAACCTATGAAAACGAGGTAGTGAATAATGCTAGATAGAAACAATCTTGGTGAACTCTTCGGAAAGGTAGGCGTGGGCAATCAGACCATGCTGGGCATTATGGGAAATAATCGGGATGTGAGCGTTGGGGAGATCTTCATGATATACTCCCAAAGGGATGGTCACGAGCGTGTGTTCTTCTTCAGAGTCCTAGGACTAGAAAACTACCTCCGACAAGTTGATGACATGGCACGTATTGCTGGGACATTGATGGTCGAGGGAGATGCGTATCTTTCTGGTATCGAACGCAATATGCTTCTCTCTGTAAATGGTAGGATGCTTGGATATGCAGAGCAGAAGGGTGATGATTGGCATTTCCTGTCCCCAAGGCGGCTCCCAGACCACCTCGCAGATGTCTACCGACCTATTCGTGGCAAATCAGATGAAGAAGTATGCAAGATGCTATGCACACAGACTGATGGAACCGTGTACGTGGGTGACCTTCAGGTTGGAGAAACGACTCTGGATGTTCCTGTAATGATCCCCTCAAGGAATCTGCCAATGCATGTTGGCATCTTTGGTTCCACTGGTGCTGGAAAGAGCAACCTCATGATGGTATTGATCAAGTCAATTATCGATTCCAATCTTGACTATCTCGAAAGTCCGGGCGATGAGGACAAGAGGATTTCTGCATTCTGCATAGACCCTCATGATGAATTTGCCAAGGGAGTTGATAAATACGGAATCCAGAGTGTCATTGAAGCAATGGATGATGGCACGAGAAAGAAGGTAATCAATGACTTCTACTATCTAACAACCCATAAGAAAGCCACTCCCAGAGAAATCAAACGATACACAAGGGAAATACGAATTCTCTGGGAAGAGATTCGACCTAGAGACCTGTATTCCATCATGGAATTCACGCCTCAAATGTCTTCATTTATTGACTCTCAATTCAACCTTCATAGAGAGAGATGGGTTAAAGAGATTCTTGACATGGAAAAGGATCCAGACGGGACTCCAAGCGGCACTCTAAATGCAGTTCAGAGACGTCTTAGATTCTTGGAGAGATCTCCCATCTTCATTGAAACTGGGCCTTCAGTTTTAGGTGAGATATTTGAGGCCATGGAGTCAGGTAGGATCCTTGTTGTAAACACCAGCCTCATGAGCGACATGGAACAGTTCCTTCTCACTACTATTGTGGCACGAACCCTGTCTGATATGAGACGTGCCCTTAAGAGTAGTGGGAATTTAGGGGATTTTGAACGTCAAGGAAACATGCGTCTTCCAACTCCCTTTTTCAGTAAGGTGAAAAATCAGGCCAAATCCTTCTACGGAAAAGGTGGTGTTGCAGATGAGTCGGAAGTACATGATCCTCGGGCCCTTCCGGTGATTCTAGTTACCGTAGAGGAGGCTCCATCAATTCTCAATCCGGAACTCATGCGAGGAAGATCGGTCTTCAAGGACATATCACGCCAAGGACGGAAGTTCAACATGGGCCTTCTAGTAGTGAGCCAACAGGTGAGCGTTCTTGACAACGTCATTCTAAGCCAAATGAACACTGAGTTAAATCTGCGGCTTGGCAATGAGCGAGAAATAAGGGCATGCATTGAGAATGCAAGTGTCAATATATCCGGTTTCGAAAATGAATTCCGAGTAATGTCAAGGGGTGAAGCAATTCTGACTGCTTCATATAGAGAGATGCCATTGCCAGTAAAAATACCGCTCTTTGACACAGTCTTCGAACGTGATAGAGATAGGTACAAGGGGAAGAGCTCAAAGAAGAGCGAAAAACGGGTTCTATGAGGAATGACAAATGGCTGTACGCATCGTACACATCTCTGATACACATCTTGGCGCCCGACCTCGTCAAGGTGTCAAACACAACGTCTGGGGAGAGGAGATGCGGAGCCAGCTACTTGAGAATGACTTCTACGAACGGTTTGCTGAAATCTTTGAACGCATCTCAGAGATGGAGCCACCAATAGACTTGGTCATTCATTCGGGGGACCTATACAACTCTCCGTGGGAGAATAATCCTTCACAGCCTCCAGTTGTTGCACAGGAAACTGCCATTCGAGTTCTGAAGGACTTCATCAATAAGACCAGCATTCCAGTCCTAATTATTGAGGGCAATCATGGGCTTTATCGGTCATTAGATGTGTCCCTCCTCGACTCTCTCAAAATGGCAGTTCCTGGACTTGATGTAGCAACTCAGGTCGACTTGAAACGTGCCTTTCGCCATGAAGAGCCGCTCATGTATTCCTATGATAAGCTGGATGTCTACTGCTTTCCATTCATTGACTATGCCGTTCTTGATTCAATGGCCCTTCTGAGTGACTTCAACGATTGGATTTCCACCAAACAGACTCCCAGTCCAAAGAAAGTATCAGTTGGTGTTGCTCATGGCATGGAGATTGATAGGTCTCTATACACACCCATCTTTGAGATGGGCTATGATTACATTGCCTTAGGTCATGACCATCATATGCACAAGCACTCAGAGAACGCATGGTATGCAGGGTCTCCAGAACGCTGGAGATATGATGAGATTCGACATGAGAAGGGTTACCTCATCGTGGATTTGGAACCTGGCAGACTTCCAAAGATCACACCTGTTCATCTCGAATTCATCAGACCAGTGCATAGTGAGAAAATCGATATCAGACTCGACGACACCGAAGAAACCATCATCGAACGGGCTGAAGAATGGCTAGAGCAGAAAGGATTGAAGGATTCTTGGGAGCCATCCACAGCCGGGCGCGCAAGGCTAGTCTTTGAGGGTATATCACCTCGAGTCAGTGGTTTTGAGCTCACAATGGCACTAGAGGCACTTAGAGCCAGGGTCCTTGCTTCTGAATCAGAATATAACATATCTCAGTTTGTGTGGAGCATTCGTCAAACTGAAACAGAGCACAGTCCTTCAGCGTACCCCGAAATTGAGTCCGAGTTTCTCATCGAGGACCCTGAAGGCGACTTTCGAGCCTATTTGGAAACCCTCGAGATCGATGAGAGATATGACGAAACGAAATTGACGAAGATTGCTGTTGAGGCATTGAGAATCTCTGTTACACGCCCAGATGAGAGTCTGAGATTGGAGCATCTTACGGAGGGTGAGGAATGAGAATCACACGATTAGCGCTTCAGAACTTCAAGCCTTTCAGAAAGCTCACCCTTCCTGCTGCAAATGAGGAGCTACCAAAAGGACTCATCATTGTTCGCGGTCCCAACTCGACGGGGAAGTCCTCGATCTTCGAAGCCATCCTCTGGGCTCTTTGGGGGTCGGGAGCGGTCGAACCAACGAATGACGAACTGATCAACTTTGCCTCGTCATTCTGCGATGTAAGACTGGAGTTTGACATAGCAGGCACCAAGTATGAAATCAATCGTTCTTATGACCCAGCGAAGGGAATGTCTGTTGTTCTCTCAGAGGAAAAGAATGGCAAGTGGAATCGAATTGCAGACAAAAGCCAGACAGTGAGTAGAAGCATGGAGGATATACTCAACCTAGAACATCAACAGGCACTTCAAACACTTCTTGTTCGCCAAGGCGAAGTCGCTCTGATTGCAAATGCCACTCCTACAGTTCTTAGAGACCTCCTTGAGAAGGTCTATAATATCGAGTTACTCGGTGAGATGAAGAAACAACTAGAGAACCTAGAAACGAATCTGAAGACCAATATTGACGTTCTAGAGAAGGAGTATAGGCCGCCTGAACACATTCGTGAACAGATTACGAATGTCAAGAAACGGATTACACAAGATGAGCGTGAACTAAGGAAGATTGCAAAGGAGAGTATGAAGGCTGAGGCGCTTTTAGAAACTCTGCCAGATCCAAAGGACCTGAGAAGAGCTACAGAATTACTTGACGATCTCAGAATAAAGGAGCGCGAGCATGAAAGAGCACTTAAGTCCAGAGAGAAAGAGCTGCGTTTCGCTGGGATAGCTGATTCCAATCCAAAAATCATTCGTGCAAGATTGGACTCTTTGAAGAAGGAAAATGCACGACTGGATGCCGATAGGGAAACAATAACCGAAAGGTCACTTCGCATTGAGAGAGAGATTGGAGAGCACAAGGGAATCCTACGAGATATTGAAGAGAAGGTTGTGGAGTTGACAGAAGTTGAGGAGGGCGGCATATGTCCTACATGCCAGAAACCTCTTTCCGCACATGATTGCAATAGGATTGTTTCCGAGTACAGATCCATGGTAGAGGTCCATAAGGCGAAAATTGGCGAATTATCGCAGGAGAGGGATGCAATTCCTGATGAATTGAAGGAAATAGATGATAGACTTAGAACCATTCCTCGTGCAATAGATGCGGCATCCCGCTTGGCAGATCAGCAAAGAGAAGTTGATGATATTGCTGCTGAAGCAGAGGCGTTGGCAAACACGCTCGGATCAGTTCTTAAGAAGATGAATGTGGAAAGCGTTCAGATGCTACTCAAGAAGCATAAGGTCAAGGACATTTTGGATCTTCAGAACAGCATAATCAAACTCAAAGAAACACTAATTGCGAACAAGACGAGCATTGAGTCTGCATCAAGGAGAATAGAGAGGGGCAAAGAAGAGGTCAAAGAGCTCGAAGAAAAGCAAGTAAAGATGAAGGAGCTGGGTGCCCAAATCCAAACTATCGAGGACCTTAAAGAACATGCTACATATGTCCGAAGGAAGCTTGTCAGTGGATTCATAGCTGATTATGTCTTTCAGAAACGACTGATTGGAATAATCAGAAAAGCCACTAATGGGTATGTAGATGCGTTCACCAATGGTCAATACACATCGATTGATCTTGAGCCGACTCCAGCAAAGGGGCGTGCGGGACCTGGCCTTCTTCTTAGGATATGGGATGAGCGTGACAAGGCGAAGAAGAGAAGCTCTCAGCTTAGTTTTGGTGATAGAACTGCCATTAGTCTAGGTCTTCGACTTGGTATCAGCAGAACCATGAGTAGCATTAGGCCTTTGAAGGAGAGTCCATCTGTGGCTCCACGAGTCCGAAGTGTACTTCTTGATGAACCACTTGGTGGTCTGGACAGGGAACGGAGAATCTCAGTTGTCAAGAACCTAGTGAATGATGAGAGCTTCGAGCAGATTTTTCTCATAACACATACGGATGTAAGAGGATGGGAGGGTGTACCAGTCATCGAAGTGAGCAAGAGTGGCACTGCTAGTGACGCAATGCTGGTCCTTTCTCCAGACATCTAGCTTATTTACTATCTGGATGAGGAGAAATATAAGGGAAATAGTCTGAAGGCCATTCGCAATGCTTCTGAAAGACATAAGACGACGCATCCTGAGGATACTTCTGGAGTATGGCATACTCATAATGATCCTCACGATAGGTTTCTATGTCTGGGTCCTGGTGTTTCAAGCCGCCGTAGTGGATTATTTGGATTCAGACTACTGGATTTCCAGATATGTCTGGCTGGGGCCTGGCGTAAACCCAGGAGAGTTTGATCTCTTTGGCATAACCATCCAATACCAATTTGAGGGGTATAGTGACTATTCTTTCTACTATGTCCATTGGGGCCACAACATGCTCAATGGGGTTATTCCCTATAGCGGGGACTTTGGTTTCATTGAGATTGATGGAATTACAAATCTGAACGGAGCATACATGTTTCCACCCCTCACTGCATACCTATACGCCATTGGGATTCTAATTCCCGTAACTGATTGGGGGATTGGGCTATTATTGGCTGTTTTCGGCTATCTGACTGTTTTTCCAGTTTATGGTCTTGGGAAGGAGCTCTCAGGAAATAGACATGTGGGCGAAGTTGCTGCATTCACCTACATTTTAGCGCCAAATGTTCTATATCACACCACATTCCTCTGGATGAATCCCTCTCCTTTCATTTTCTTCTTCTTCTGTGGATTCTATATGCTAGTGAGAGGAAGCCGGCATATTGGCACTCTTCTCATCGTGACAGCTGCTCTCTTCAAACAGACAGCATGGCTTCTTGGTATCCCTCTAGTTGTCTTTCTCCTAATGAAAGCACGGTCCCCAAGGACCGAAGAAGAAGAAAGCTCCTCTGAATCCAGAGCAAATGAATCTGATGAAAAGCAAAAGACATCTGAAGAAGACAAACCATCCAGACCGAATCGTATGGATGGCATAATTGCATTTGTCAATGAATATATTGATTATCGAGGCTTCTTAATCAGCGTGCTCTTGGTTCTAGGACTTGCTGGAGCCGTAATGTATCCATTCCTGGTAGTGCAACCCGACATTTGGAATTTTCTACGTCTGGCTTTTGGTGGTTTTCCACTAGAGTCGTTCACTGAGCTTCCAGGCTATGGTAGTCCTATCCGTCTGCAAGCGCTCTTTGTTGTTGCAGGACTTCCAAACCTAGCTGAGATTGCAGACCTCTTTGTCTATTCCGGCGGGCTTCTGATTATGGGTATCATAGTCTTTTGGGGCATAATGTTCATGGAGCCTAAGTATCAAGGCAAGAGAAGAGTATATCTTCGCCGTCTTCTCTTCTTCACATTGCTCATGATGCTCTGGACAAATATAGCTGGACCTAGGGGAGTCTTCAAGTACTACTTCACGTTATTCGCTCCATTCTTCTCAATCTTCTCTTCAACTACTATGTGCACGAGTATGGAGGAAGATGTGAAACTCTCCACATCTATGGTTTGGCTCCCGTTCTTGTTCAGCATCATGATTCTCATCCCTGCTAGGAATATTTACCTCGCCTATGTCATTGTTATATTTGCGGGCTATCTCCTATCAAAGAAGGCGGGTCGTTTATGGTATCACGCCACATATCCAGTACGTTTCGTGAAAAGGCGAGTTTCTCCTCGACTTGACCCCTTGAAAGCACGTCTGTCCTCTCCCAAACAGAGAATTCTCTTCTACGCATATGGAGAAATGATAGTTTCGGCTCCTGATGAACAAGACAAAGTTGCCCTGGCAGAGGCATGAATCATGGTCGACTTGAATTTAACAAAGGCGGGAATTGTAACGAATCTCAGAAGGCATCGCCTTTTCATCATTGTGCTTATTTTTGCTCTAGTTGTCTGGGCCTGGGTCTTTATTCAAGCGGCAATAGAGTTCGTTACAAGCACGGTATGGCCTCGAGCTGTCTGGAATGGGTACGGGACGGTCGAGATTTTCGGATATTCAATTAGCTTCTCTTTCGAGGGCTGGGCTGACCACGATTATTTCTATCATAGCTGGGCTGATCAATTTCTCAGTGGTCGTATGCCCTATACTCCAGAGTTTGAAACTCTCACGCGGGACTCAACTGAATACAATGTTCCCTTCTTCTTTCCGCCGCTTTATCTTTATGTCTGCGTTATTGGGAAGTTGATTCATTCAGACTTAGGTATAGGTCTAATTCTCTCCGCGTTTGGTTTCATTACTGCATTCCCTATCTACGGCATTTCCAACTATCTCTCTGGGAATAGACAAGTGGGTGCAATTGCTGCTGCCACCTATTTACTAAATCCCATTGTGCTCTACCACACCGCCTTTGAGTGGCTGAACCCTGCTCCCTTCGTTTTCTTCTCAATGCTTTCCTTCTACCTCCTAATGCACAACCGAAGGTTATCAGGAGCGCTTGCCATGACCACATCTGCTCTCTTCAAGCAGACTGCATTCTTCTTTGCGCTCCCTCTCATAGCAGTCTTATTGAAACGCGCCCCGCAGCCCACCTCTGACGACGACCCAAACACCAATGAAGAGGGAAAACCAAAACGCCCGGAGAGTGACAATCTAGATCTGAGGGGGTTTGCAATAATATCACTTGCCGTTTCTGTCTATGCCGCTGTCCTATCTATGCCTTACCTTCTTGACCCCCTCAACTATGCGACTGAGATTTTCTCACGAGCTGGAGCAACCTATCTAGAAGACTTAACTGTTCCTCCTCCAGGCAACTATCCAATAACACTGGCTGTTATTTTCATCACGTTCGGTGCTCCGGAATGGCTATCCGAGACGATTAATCTGATGACCTTCTACTCAATAGGACTGCTCGTTACGATTGTTCCTATACTGGCTCTGATGCTATTAGAGGTGAAGGATGATAAGGATCTTCAAGCGTATTGGCGGCGCATATTCTATCTGACATTACTCTTAATGCTCTGTGTCCATATACTTTCGCCGCGGGGTATTTACAAATACTATACTGTCGCTCTTGTGCCATTCTTCTCCATTCTATCCACATCTAGATTATGTCAGAGGACTTCTGACAAGATTCGTATCTCTCTACCCATGCTGATTGTTCCAATAGTCTGTAGTCTAACAATCTTAGTACCTGGGAGAAACTACTACATGCTCAATCTTCTTTTGATGCTTGCCGCTTATATCATACATAGATCGTTCGCACAGACATATGACTTGGCGGTAAGTCCCATTAGAAGATTAGGACAACGGTTGAAAGCATTGGCGCGTCGAAACACTGCACCGCAAGCTAGTCAATAATCGTTTCTAGCTCTTTTCTCTTCTTCTCCAGGTTCTCTTCAAGCCTTTTCAGACGTTCCTCAAGTTTCTCGGACTGCTCGGTGAAGGTGTCTTTAGCCATCGCACCAGATGAATGTCTCTCTTCGATGTGATCCCGTAGCTGCTGTACAGACCTGACTTCCTTTTCTAATGCTTTCACATCCGCCTCGA
Source organism: Candidatus Thorarchaeota archaeon (assembly GCA_048884925.1). Lineage (GTDB taxonomy): Archaea > Asgardarchaeota > Thorarchaeia > Thorarchaeales > Thorarchaeaceae > SMTZ1-83. The sequence continues at coordinate 679 of JBHLQK010000115.1, read as the reverse complement.
TCTCGGCAGCCTGATTTTCCTCCTCTGTCAAGAATTGCCTTGCTGGAATCATAACGCCCAGCTGCGACTGTGTCTTTTCAGCAAAGTCCTGAAACTGGTCTCGGAGCATCTCAATATTCTTCTCTACGTTGACCATCTTCTTGTCAAGCTTCCCAATATCCTTCTGTAGGTCGAAGACGGCATTAACCAGCCGCCGCATCGTCTTCTCCATCTCAGCATTGGCTTTTGCTGAGACCTTGACCTGCATCTCTTCTTCCTTCTTTTCCTGTTCTTCTACCACCTTGCTAGGCGTAGCAGTTCTTATCTCCCCACTTAGCCATCGAATTGCATTTACTGCAAAGGCTTGGTTGCCAAGATGCTTCATTCCACCACCTTTTCTGAACACCTCATAGCTTCCTATACATAAGACTCGGCCCTTACCGCTTTCAGCAATTGCTATAATCGGCTTATTTGGTGGATCCGCAGTATCGGATGTGCTAGCTACTGCTATTGCTCTGTTGGTCACATTGAGTGTGCAACCAGATGGGACAAGTATGTCTTGTACATCCTCCGTGAGAGGATGAGATAGCAGGTTAGTGATGATAGGCATTGTTGGAAGACCGGCATTGTTTCTATCATCTCGTACAGCTGTATTTTCAAAGCTAATTCCAAATCCTTTCGAAACTTGGCTCAGGTTATT
>JBHLQK010000114.1:0-9724 GCA_048884925.1 Candidatus Thorarchaeota archaeon | reverse complement strand
TGGGACAATGACTTTGATGGTGGTGTTGATGTCTTCCAGATGCGTGTCTATGATGAGAACGGACTCATCTGGCATGAGGCTGGCTACGAGCCATACGGATATCTAGTGTGTGGCAATATCCGAATCTATCGACGTTACTACTAATTGGCATTTGGGAAAAGCATTGGAAATTGCATCATTATACCTTGGTCTGTTGAATGGCAAACTGCACCAGAAAAAGAAGTGAGAGAGGCCTCCCCCTCCCTCAAGAATTGATTCTTCACTGCTTTCTTGCAAATATGACTATGACGAGAATTAGCACCACAGCACCTGCAGCTATTGCTATCAATATTCTTGGATCGATGGGAGGTGGAGGTTCAGTCGTGGGTGTAGTCGTAGTTGTAGTGGTTGTAGTTGGAGGAGCCTGATAGTCAAATGCCCATGTATCGTTCAGGCGATTTACACTTCCACTCCCTGTCTTCCCGCCAAAGAGAATAGTCCTATCGGAGTTTTCATCATAGGCAACAGCAGCTTGCTCACGCCATGGGGGATGTGTCGGATGAGTTAAGCTGCTCCAAGAGTTAGAGGTGTAATTGTAGATCTTTGTTTCAGTACTTGTGCCTTCCCCGAAGAAGATACAGACGTCATCTTCCGCATCATATACCATATGCATCCCTGAATCCGGAGGAGGTTCACTCGGATTGAGATTGGTCCAGGTATTTGTGTCGTAATCGTAGCTCCACGTGTCCTTATAGCCAGTCACACTATCTGAAGTTCCCCCAGTTAGAATCATCTTGTCTACTGCCGAATTATACGCCATAGCAGCGGCAAAACGTGCTGATGGGCGAGTTGCAGGATTCATATTCTCCCAAGTGTTCGAATTATAGTCGTATGCCCACGTATCAGCTGCTACAGTCGTACCTTCCAGGATGCCTCCAAAGAGAATGACTCTATCTGATTCTTCATCGTAGGCAATCGCACCATAACACCTTGGTGTAGGCACGGTCGCTGGTTCAAGATTGGTCCATGTGTTGCTGCTGTAGTTATATTCCCACGTTTCATTGTAGCAGACATGTCCTATAGGCAGGTCCTCCTTTCGGAGAGCGCCACTGAACATTATCACACTCTTGGACTCTGAGTCATATGCCATCATGTGCCCTACCCTGATATCAGGTGCTACTGCGGGTGACTTGTTGTACCAAGTGTCGCTCTCGTAGGAATACGCCCAGGTATCATTTGCCGGCCCGACATCACTTCCACGACCACCGCCAAAAACAATCACTACGTCAGATTCGCCGTCATAGACAAGGGGGGTGTCACACCTCCCTGAAGGTGCGATGACTGGATTCATCTCGGTCCAAGAATCGTCGTAGCTAAGACACGATACACATGTCCAAGTGTCCGCATATGAAAGGGTAGAAATTGGCATAACAAGCAAAAACAAGGCTACGACCAAAGTCCCCTCAATTATTCCTTTTCTCAAACTCTCCACTCCTGACTTCTTCGTTTACTTGAATCAGGCCTTATACTCCCTAGTAACAATCTCAGGGAATGCCCAATTGCGTCGGCCATCAATGATTCCATTGTTGAAAATAGAATTACTGGCAAGCTCTACAACTACTGATTCAGCAGGGGTTTCAACAGCACCTGTGATGACATAACCCCCATCACTACAGCCTCCCAAAAGGAAGCCAGACCCGCTGTGAATTCCCCTGATGTTTGTTGCCCAGAGGACAACGCCGCTAGCATCAGTGCGACAAAGCCAGATGTCAGTTTGACTGCTTTGATCGCCAAACTTGCCCGCGATGACAAAACCCATGTCATCACATTCAATGACCGAGTATCCCCCAAGTGCTATAGATATCTCCGCTCCTCCATGTTTGCGTGTCCACTGAATCCGTCCATCGGAATCAAATCGTAGGAACCAAATATCATCAAAGTCGCTCAGCCATGCTGTGTGCATGCTTCCAATGACCCCAAATCCACCATCTGAACACTCAACAGCTGACCAGCCTTCTCCGTAGTAACTACTGCCGATATAGGACTCATTCCAGATTTGATTTCCATTCACATCCAGTCGAACCAAAAAGAGGGTGCCAGAATCATATTCTGCAATCTGGGTCTTCCCTACTAGAAGGAAGCCCCCATCATTGCACAGTAAAACGGAGTTAGCTACATCCTCGTAGAGGCCGCCAAAAGTCTTGTTCCACATGAGTTGCCCGTGCCTGTCAGTGCGAATAAGCCACATGTCTGAAGACCCTGCACAGAAGCTACTAGTTGTGGCACTGATAGCATAACCACCGTCACTACACCTGACAATGGAAGAACCTCTGTCATCCTCAGGACCGCCAAAAGTGTTCATCCACATCTCGTTCCCAAGGATGTCTGTCTTGATTAGGATGACTTCTTTTCCATTTCCAAAGCTGAGAGTTTCGCCAACTATTGCAAATCCCCCGTCATAGCACTCCACGAGATCGAAACATTCGTCCCATCCTGTTCCCCCATACGACTTGTTCCAGATTGGGTGACCCGTGCCATTGGTACGCAATAGCCACAAGTCACTACTGCCTTCTCCATAGGAGTGAGTTGAGCCAGCAACAGCAAATCCTCCATCATAGCACTCTATCACTGTGTGGCCTAGGTCTCTGTCGAAGCCACCAAAAGAGTGACTCCACTCCAAGTTGCCACTCGTGTTAGTCTTTGCAAGGAACAGGTTAGTGCCAGGCGGCGCTTGAGGAATTGGCAAGGCCAGAGGTATGATTAGGGGGGGTACAGTGATCAATAGGAGGTTCGAAAAAATCAGCACTGAGAATCCAACACTCATGGTGAACGTCCTTAGACTCCACGGGTAGCGATCTCTTCTACTCGGGAGTGGTGGGATTGGACATGCATCAGTGTCTGCGCCTATGCCTCCTTTGGTTCCTTGACCCATTTCAGCCGCCTCATTATCACGTCGAACAGATACACTGAGAGATCAGTTGGAGGTCGGTCGTCTGGAATAGGAACTTCCCATTCCTCAGCAAGCTGATGTAGAGTTTCTTTACATTGATCTAGTTGGTCGCAGTTTCCACAATCACCATGATGGGCAAACCAAGTCTGGATGCCAATCTTTGGCGAATAGAGAATGTAGGTGTCGGTGTTGTAAGCTGGGCAGAAGCCTACAGCAATACCATAACGGGTGTTGATGTGCTTGACCTTTATTCGATTTATCGATGCAGCATGGCGAAGGAGCTTATCGATTCGCGCTTCTGCAATTCTCTGAGCCTTGCTCACAAAGGGCCGTGACACGTTCAGCTCCTTAGCAATCTCCCAGGGTCGGACCTTCTGTCTTCTTTTCAACCAGATGAGTCCCTGCTGGACAGTTGGATATCGGAGATTCGTGAACATGTCATACACCTCCTGAGCATCGAGAGTTAACCTGATTACGGCAATTAATATTTAAGACTTACCTAATATATAAATTAACCTATTGAAAGCAACTTTGTTAACCTAAATATGGCTACTGTTAAATTATCCTGCCACAGCGCTGTATAGAATGTGTGCTGTTGCCCCCAAGGAGTTCGAGAATGCCTCTTGATGTGTGGGAATGTCGGTGAATCCTATAGCGAAGTAATCGAATCTTGAATTGCTCATGATCGCCTCAGGTCCTGCATCTCTCAATCGTGCTAGAAAAACGACTGCATTCGCCAGAGCTATTGCCTTGTTAATTGGCTCGCTCTCCTTATCATATAGGCTTACCATTAGCTTCTGAATGAATCCGAGTCGTGCCCAAAATGCTCTGATTCCGCGATAGAGTTTGAACGCTACAACATCTCCTTTTGAATTAAGGATGATTACCCCGCATGAGTGTTGAGGAAGTCCCATGATAATGGCTTTGCGGGTAGATCGGGTAACTCGCGCGATATCTGTGTTATGCCCATTGCTTCTAATGATTGGAACGATTGCCAATCCCGGATGGATTATGGGTTCTGCTATGCTTAGAACTAATCCTCTCAGAATTTCATCCGCGATATTTCGAATGCCTTCATTTCCGCTCATTCATCATCACCTTTCTAATCACGTAATATTATTACGTATTACGTTTAACACTATTGCTTATAAACCTCTCGATTCCGATGGGGTGCTGGACTGCCGTGACGTTTCGTTCAAAAACATCTAATTCAGGCAATTCATGCCGGAACGATCAGATACACTCCACCGCATGAGGAAACCTGTTCGTACACAATGTGAGCATCCTGACCCCATCCCATGAGCTTGACTTCATCAGCAGCCCAGTAAAACTCCGTGTCATCCCACACATCTATCAATTCTTTCCGCGCATTTGCTCTAGCTGCGAAAGAGGGATATGATGTATCCCCTATGATAATCATGCCACCGTTTCCAAGAAGCTCACTTAGAATTCTATTGATGACCTTGAGCTTCATATCAAGATTGAAGTGATGGAATACATAGGCGGACACTATCCGATCGAAACCGATTTTGAGTTCTGAAGGCCATTCAGAAAGAATATCGACTTTGTACAAATGGGCATCTGGAACCTTCTTCTTTGCCTCGTCTAGCATTTTTCCAGAGAAATCGATGCCCCAAACCTCACAGTCTGCTTCAATGAACTTCTGTGCCAATATTCCTGTACCAATTCCCATATCCAGTATTCTCATCCCGGGTTCAGGGTCTGCGAGCTCAACAATCCTATTCAGCACATCATCATATCCATTAAATGGAAAGCTCTCCGACCATCGTTTGACAAACCAGTCATATTCTTCCGCCCACCGATCAAAGAATTCTGGATTTCTCTCTGGAGTCATTAGTAGACTGTGGACCCATGGCTCGATATAGGTTTTGCAGCATCTTTGTCTTCTATTTAGGTTAGTCAATTCTAGTCAGTCTGAGTCAGAGCTCGGAAGACTCATCTCAGAGTCTTCATATGCGAATTCTCTGACATCAGCAACGGATTTGACTAAGGAGTGGAGTGAAGAACACTGACTGATATCGATGATCAGCACGACGCTGTGCCATTCACTGCGCGTCTGATGGCTCACTATCGGGCCCAAGAGAGCAAACGTAACGACCCACTCTTCATCGATCCCTTTGCAGAACGCTTGGCTGGTGACCTGTCGTTATATATAGAGCAACACAAGCGAACAGCCGGGACTGGCGATTACACTCTTGTTCGCTCGTACTACATTGATATGGTCCTACTGGCCCCTTGGTGTGAAGAGCATTCCAAGTCTCAGATAGTCCTGCTTGGAGCAGGTCTTGATTCGCGTGCATATCGGTTCGAACCCCTGGCAAGGAATGCTCACACACTCTTTGAGGTCGATTTTCCCATTGTGAACAAGTATAAGGAGGAGGTCCTGAGAGGCGAAGAGCCACTCTGCAATCTTGTCAGAGTTTCTGCGGATCTCTCAGGACCTAGTTGGATGTATCATCTCATGGACAAAGGCTTCTCTCAAGAGCTCCCTACTTTTTGGGTTCTTGAGGGGCTGGTCTATTACTTGGAGCAAGACCTCGTTGTCGCTTTGCTTCAGAATATCAATATCATGAGCGGAGAAAAGGGTCAGATATTTGTAGATGTGTCTGTCCCTGCTCTTGCTGACCTCATATATGGTGCCTTTACTCGATATTTCAAATGGGGCTTGGAGTTCGAGAATGTACCTGCCTTCTTTGATTCAGCTGGATGGGAAGTATCCGTTGCCTATGCAGATGATTATGATCAGGGAAGAGATGTCGGACAGAGAGGTCTAATGTTTGTTCATGGTGTCAAATCAAAGGTGAAAGCCATTGCCGATTCTGCTATGACAGAAGTTCCGCACTCAATGATGACATCTGATGAAATCATCTCTGGAATCGAACGATTGGTTGAGGCCTATGAGAAGAACCAGACCGAAGGAATGTCGGCGTATCTCGATTTCATCAAAGAAGCAAGACCTACCATAGTGAGTATGGTGCAAAGTCTACACGACGTCACTTCGATTGGCCAGATCTCTCCCAGGCTTCTTCGAGACCCTCTGAAATTTGGTCTAATGGCAAATGGCAAGACAATGGAAGAGAAGGCGGCCCACATCATTGGATACCTGAAGGCAATCATATTGCTCGTTTATTGTGTTAAGAAAGGGCTGGAGGGATGGCAATTCAAGGGCACCCCCCTCCATGAAGAGAGTTTACGGACTCAGAATCAGATGAATACGAGCGTAGTCACTTCACTGGTTGCTATGTTGCGGCAAGAAACCAGCCAATAGATTTCCCACTTTCATGCCTATCTCTGTGAATCTCTCTTCAACTGTGGCATCAAGTGGGCCCTCACGTCCTTGAACGATGGCTGACTCACGTGGCATTAGTATCTTGACTCCTTTCCGTTTCATTGTGCCTTCGATGATTCTCGCAGCGCTGTTCTCAAAAATTAACCACCGTTTCTTATTCATTCGAGAATGATTCCTTGTGTCGAAGGCAAATCCCCTGAGTCCCCTCAAATCAAGACTCTTGAGCTTCTGCAGAAACTCCTTCATTCTCTTGGAGGGACGAATCATATGAGTAGGACTACCAATGGCAAGGAATTCGTAGCTAGGAATCAGTTCGATATCGATTTCGTCAATATTCATGCAGTCCGTTTCAACACCTGTTTCTTCGATGCCCTTCGCGAGACAAATGGCAACGAATCTCGTATTTCCATAAAGCGAGTCATACAACACAAGTGCTCTCTTCATAGAGTTGACCTCCTAAACAGACCCATCAGTATACCCAGAACCACGCCAATGCCGACACCCGCGCCCATGCCAATGAACATGGTTATGTCAATCCCCGCTGATGCCCCCACAAGCAATCCCCCCGCTGTACCAACAAAGACGCCTTTGGCTACCTCTCTGCCCTTTTTCAGCTTCCAACCTATTAGGATTCCAACTAGCGAAACTATGGAGAGAATGGAAGTACTCACTGGTACAAATGAACAATGAGAAATGTACCCGAGCAGGTTGGGCCTACTTGCTCCCCATTCCAAAACCTCAGTTGGTATAATTGTCCAAATTGCTGCGGCTGCGCTGCCTAAGACAGCTGCCATGATAAATGCCCAAACCAAAGCTAGCCCCAAAACTGTGATAATTCTCCGAAGTGTGGTGGTGGCGCCTGATTTGTCATCATCAATTTCGATTTGCTCTTGTATTTCATTTTGCATCATAGTGCTTCAATCCTTGATCTATTATGTTGAATAAGACCGAGAGATACTCTCGAGTCTGTTCCTCTGGTTGTCCTCCCATCTTTCCGCGCATCACAAGCTCTCTAATTGCCAATCCCAAAGAGCTCATGGCATATACAACAGCGAATGGATCCACTTTTCCCGGAATCCCAGACCTCTCTAATGTCTGAGTGATGATACTAGTCATGAGCCCCTCTATCCTCAATTGATGCTGTCTAAGTTCTTGCTCGCTTTCAGTCAATGGCTGGTCAGTCTTTTCCTTCAGGACAATCCCACTGAATGCTGCGCTCAATTGACCTGAGTCCATTATCTCTGCATGCTTTGGATATCTTTCCACAAAGGTGAGATACGCATCTCCAAGAGCCCGCAACTCATGTGTTGCGCGAGGATGTTTCATTGTATCCTCCATGATTCTGCTCAGTTTCTCAAAGGCTCTAGAGGCAACAGACATGAAGAGGTCGTCCTTTGAAGGGAAGTAGTTGTAGATGTTCGCTTTTGTATATCCTGCTCTTTCAGCTATTTTGTCCACCATCGTTTTCTCATAGCCCACTTGAGTGAAGAACTCTTCAGCCACATCCACGATAGCCCTGCGACGTTGTGTTCGTTCCCGTGCAATTCTCCTTTCTTTGGCGGCACTCGTTTTGCTCTTCTTGCTCATGGGAATCACCAGATTATACTTAAGTCATTATATTTGACTTGAGTAAATTAATTATACTTTGGTTATTAAGTTTGCTTTCTACGTAAATGGATAATGGAATGGTGCGGTACTAGCATTCTGCTATCCGGAGTTCCCCCGAGGAAGTGCGCTCTATGAAGCCTTCATCTACCAGTTGGTCGATGGTGGATTCCAAATTGGTGAAGTGAACACCTTCCTCGTGCAGACTTGAGAGTAATTCTTGAGGGCTCAAAGAATTGAAACATGTCAAATGTCTGATTATTGCTCCGCGTACTTGCCTGTTTGATCCCTCGAATCTTGACTGTCTGGAAGTGGGTGCAATCCCGGTCTTGCTTGATGGGAGGACATTGGACCCATAGTCCATCAACGCATTATGCCAATCACGTGATCGACCTCTCAGAAGCAATTGGTCTGCAACGGTCTGCAATTGATTAGCAGACATAGTTTCCTCCGCAAACCCGCAGGCAATCAAAACTCTGCGAATGTTGGTATCTACTGCTGCAAGATCCCTATTGAACGCGAAGATCAATATTGAGCGAGATGTATAGGGACCTATGCCTTTGAGAGCACACAAGTCTTCTGCCGTCACTGGGAATTCGCCCCTCTCAACAATCTCTCTTGCCGCATCTCTCAGCCATATAGCTCGGCGGTTATACCCCAATCCACTCCATATCTGCAATAGCTTTTTGGCGTCAGCCTCAGCGAGACTTTCGATTGTTGGGAATGCCTCTAGGAATTCCTGATACTTTGGAACCACACGATTGACCTGTGTCTGTTGAAGCATTACTTCAGACACCAAGACATGGTAGGGACTAGGCTCATCTCTCCAAGGGAGGTTTCGAGCGTTCCTTTCCCACCAGGTCATTATCATGTTCTGGAATTCTACTATTGATGTACTGTCAATCTCAGAAACCAAGTCAACTCTCACATCCCCTTCTTGCTGATGCTTGAGATATATTACTTGTCAACTAGCAAATGCTCTTTTGCGTCAGGAAATGTTCTTGAACCAGCTCAATGTTTCTTCAGCCTCTTCCTCGCTTTCAAAGAGGTCTAACTGTCGATAAATCTCTACAGCAAACTCAGCATACGCCTGACCACGGGCAGTAATGATGTTGCCATCAACTACTACATCCTCATCTAGAAGAGTGCAGTCTTTGAAGACCTTCAGCGCGTATTCTTCATCATGCCCATGAGTGATTCTCTTGTCCTTGAGTATGCCGGCATTTGCCAGAAACTCAGGTCCTCCACAGATAGCAGCAATAGTCTTTCCTCGTCCATGAATCTCTTGGAGGAGATTGTTGATATCCTTTCGTTCCTTGTACGCTCCAGGTTCACCACCAGGGATAATTAGAAGGTCGACATCATCTGGGTCAATGTCGACTACCGTCAACTCAGCCACTGTTTTAAGCTTCTCATGACTTGGCACAATTCTTTCATCTACGCTAAACGAGTGAATCTCGGATTTGTCCTTGAGGAGAAGCAGGGACAACATTATTTCGAACTGCACGAAGCCGTCGTATAGGAGGACATAGCTCTTCATTTCTGCTCGGATTGAGCACATAATGCTAGAAGATAAAGGAATTCTTGAAAGCATGATTCAGAGAATAGACCACCAGACACGTCACTCATCAAATATTTTAGATTCAATTGTATTCAGCCCGTATCGATGACTTGCTATTTCAAGAACTCAAGAATGACAGATCTTTTCGCAGAGCTTGGCGTCAATGTAACAAAGGAGAACATGAAGGAAATCGATGAACGGCTTCACGAATACTTGAGCGTTGAATATAGAAACTGTGCAGCAACCTGGAAGATAATCAGAAAGCGGCTTAAGGAAGATGGAGAAGGATTCAAGCAGCGACTTCGAGGAGTTCTAGCCG
>JBHLQK010000113.1:0-9805 GCA_048884925.1 Candidatus Thorarchaeota archaeon | reverse complement strand
CATGACATCTGCGGATTTTAAAAGTGAGAATACTCCATCACCCATAAACAATAAGGTGGGTTCATGGTCCATGCCAAACATTCCCACGGCTGCCCTCCATCCCTCGAAGTTAGTGATCTCACCATACGGACGACTCTTTACTAGAATGAGTACTTTGCGTTCTGTAAACTCCATCATCATTCCTCCTACATTCCAAAAGTGATGAAGCGTTCCGCCTCGCCAATCTGTTCGGCGAACTCCGTTAGTCCTGAAACTTCAACTCCTTTAATGAAGTCAGTTCCCCTCTGGTCAAATCCACGAGCTGATGTGCATAGGCCGCATGCTTGGAATTCGGCACCAGCATCAGCTAGCTCTTGTAGCTTTTCGTCCATTGGTATGTCTGGATCGGGCTCTTGCCCCTGCTTCGCGTTGTTTACACCATCAATAAATAGGAAGACCTTAACTCCATAGCCTTTCTCTAGGGCGGATTTGGCAAGGTCATAGAAGGTGTGACTATTTTGATATGTATATGGTGAAGTGAGGAGTAGAATTCCAAGAGTCTTTTTCTCCAAGCCTTTCCAGCTCCCAAAGCTTTCTCTGCTCGGGATATATGCTGTTTAAAACATTAACCCTGTAGCAGGGTTATTAAACCCAATAAAGGGGGGAGAGGAAAGAAGGCCAACATTGAAAAACACCGGCTGCAACTGCGACTCATCTAAGAAAGACATGAAATGAGTGTGATTCGTTGTACGAGATTGACATTGAATATGCAGATAAGGACGGCATCAAACGAATCGAGTTCGATCTTGAGGAAAGCGTTCTGGACTTGAGCAAGAAGGGTATTATTAGCATTAATCTTGGCGCTTTGAAGAACTCTCCTGAAATTGAAGAATTATTGCTCGGACCCAATAAACTGACTGAGATTGATTTGACCCCGCTTAGCGAACTCAAGAGTCTAAGAGTAGTCAATCTCTTCAAGAACCAGCTTGCATCCGTAAACCTAGCGCCACTTGAAGGCTGTACCGATCTTAGGGAACTCAACCTTGGTACAAATGAATTGGATTCTGTGGATCTTTCGCCACTGTCAAATTGCATCCAACTAGAGCGACTTCGATTATTCAACAACAAAATAACTGACATAGACTTAGCCCCTCTCTCCAGTTGCCCGAATCTAGTGAGTCTAGAGCTGGAAACCAATGGTCTAGAATCTGTTAATCTTGTGCCTTTACAGAATTGTAGGAACCTTGCCCAGCTAAATCTCATGTATAATTCACTCACCGAGATAGATCTTGAACCGCTCTCGGCCTGCAAGAACCTCAAATTCCTCTATCTTCACCAAAACGCAATAAGCTCTATTGATCTGACCCCTCTCTCAAAAGCAGCGGACTTCAGAATACTTCGCCTTGGAGGAAACGAGCTTGCCAGCATAGATCTAGACCCCCTGGCACACTGTAGGAATCTCAGAAGACTGGAACTCGCTATGAATGTCATTTCAGAATTAGACCTCACCCCTCTTTCTACATGCGTCGACCTTAGAGCTTTGGACATTGCAGGCAATCAGCTAGAGTCAGTAGACTTGACTCCTCTCTCTGAGTGTACCGCTCTTGAGGAACTCTATCTATACAGTAATCACCCACAGGAGAATGATTTCTCAGGATTGGATCTCAGTCCCCTTTTCTCATGCACCGAATTGGAGGATCTCGGTGTTCCTGATTCATGCGAATTAACTGCGGATGTGAAGCTGAAGACCCAGAAAGAAAAGCCCTTTGCGATTGAAGAGTTAATTGATGATGGGAGAATATCCTGGCGAAAGTCAAGCGTTCTATGATTATGTTTTTTCAGATGCTTTGCTGAGATTATGCCTGCAAATACAAAGACCATATATAAGCGCGATTCTCCACTGCTTTATGCCGCAAACTGCCATACCGAAGTATAAGATAGGGATGGTATACCAGTGCCATATAATGAGCTCAAGGACAACAATAGGGAGGGGGTTGTCCAGCGATATGTCAAATACCTCAATGGGCCCATGGGTAAGAATGTCATGGATAATGTTAATGAGGGCGAAAGCTTTGTACTCGAAACTTCAACGCATAAGCTCCGAGTGACAAAAGTAAAGGGAAAGGCTATTGTGGATATAATCCAGCGACTGCCCTAGTTTAGCATTCATTTTTCCTGCTAGAGCAAAGCGATTATATTCTAGAAATACAGTCAGATTTCAGGAGAGGCCTGTTCATTATGGTCGTTGAAATTGATGAGGATACTCAGGCGCAGGTGCGTGAACTCTTCGAGCCAATGGTGAACAATGTTACTATGCATGTTTTCATTGATGGAGAGAAGTGTTTGTATTGCAATGATGTAAAGAGCATGGCTGAGCAGATTGCAGATTTGTCTGACAATATCAGTCTTGAGATTCATGAAGGACCTCCGGGAAAAGGCAAAGCAGCTGAATTCGGAGTTGAACATGTTCCAGCAACGGTTCTTCATGGCGCCGGACAGTACAAAATCAAGTTCTATGGTATTGCGGCAGGCCATGAATTCGGAGCATTAATTGGTTCAATTGTGGATGTTTCAACCGGATCCGCTCAATTGCCGCCTGATATAATTGAAGACATTGAAGCCATTGACAAACCAATTCACATTCAGGTCTTCACTACACCTCAATGTCCATATTGCCCAGGAATGGTACGCCTCGCAAACCAAGCAGCTATACTGAATCCACTCATCGAGTCAGATATGATTGAATCGCTCGAGTTCCAAGAGCTCGCTCAGAAGTATGAGGTATTTGGTGTCCCTAAGACCATCTTCAATGAAACAGTAACTATTGAAGGATTAACACCACCCGTATTATTCATTGAGAAGTTATACGAATCTATTGGCGAATAATCAGCCTCTTTGAAACATCAGAAATGGGGTCACTATCATGGAGAAGCAGTCCTACGTGATAATGCTGCGACCAGCGCCCGCATATGGAGAGCAGGGAACTGACGAAATCGTTGGAGAACATTTCAAGTACCTTCAAGAATTGCTAGCGAGGGGCGATCTGATAATGGCAGGGAGGTTCAGTGATGTGTTAATTGGCCTTACCATCATTCAGGTCAACACACACGAACGTGCCATGGAAATAATGAAGAACGATCCCGCTGTAAAGGCAAAGATATTCCATGCCGAACTCTATCCATGGCGCATTGCGCTAGGAAGATAATTCAGAATACGAGAAACTCCTAGATGTTGTCTTGACATGTAAATACGAATTCATTCTCATTGACATACCGATAGGCTTGATATGCAGCATGAACGCCTTCAGCCACTCCGGTTATTGCTTGCTTAAACTCAGTGTCAACAACGTCTCCAGCTGCAAACACTCCCTCAACATTTGTGCGACTTGAACGATCAATTATAACCTCGCCCTTCTCGTTGGTCTCAACACCAAGCTTTTTCGCTAGGTCTGAGAAGGGGATTCCTCCTATGGCGATAAAGACTGCATCAAGCATGATTGTGTCCGATCCGTTGTAGGGGTTATCAAGTCTGACTCCTGTGACGCGTGACTCGCCAAGGATTTCAGTGACATTGGTTTCTGTAATCACTTCAATTCTTGGCTCATTCTCTATCCTTCTAGCGTTAATTGGCTCGGGGCGAATCTTCTCTCGACGGTAGATCATGTAGACCTTTGGGCAGTACTTGGCAAGCAATAGCGCTTCTTTTGCAGCACTGTCACTCCCACCAACCACAGCCACCGTTTTATCCTTGAAGAGCGGGGCATCACACAAAGCACAGTAGGAAACCCCTTTGTTCCTCAGTAAATCATGACCCGGAACTTCGAGTTCTCGTTCCTGCATTCCTGTTGCAAAGAGTAGAGCTTTAGAGAGGAATGTCTTGTTTGATGTAATCACATAGAAGAAGCCCTGGGCATCCCGGATCACATCCTCGACCTTGCCGCTCTCAATTGTAACTGGGTAGTCGAGAGCATGGGCTTTGATATTATCTGCTAGTTCCTTCCCGGTGAGCTGAATGAAGCCTGGGTAGTTTGCTACATCGTCAGTTAATGTGATTGTACCTCCATCAACGTCACCTATGACAGCAACAGAAAGGTCTAATCGAGCCGCATACATCGCAGCTCCGTAGCCTGTGACACCCGAACCAATGACCACTAAATCATACAATCTCTCACGCCTCCATCTTTCGCTTCAGTCTGCGTTCAGTTCGCCTATCGAATCCTACAAACACGTCATCTCCAAGTACAGTCGTTGGAATAGCTCTCTGAGCACTAACCTCAATCAGCTCCGCTAAGGTTTCAGGGTCAGCTAGAATGCATTTCTCTTCCACTTCAACTCCGACATCTGCTAAAAATTCCTTTAGCTTCTTTGAATGAGGACATTCGGGTGCTGTGTATATCACTACCTTTGTCATCTTTGCATAGCTCCGATTGTCAGGTCCTAGAAACTCGATGTTCAGCGTCCGGATGGTGCAGCAATCCTGATATAAGTTGTGAAGAGGTTGTCAGCATTGACCATGTGTGAAGAGTCTTAAGTGATTATTACGCCAAGCAGGTAAGCTAAAGATAAGGAGCGGTATGAGAGTGAACAAGGAAGAAACGCTCGCATTCATCGATAAGCAGATTGAGATGGAATTGAAGATTATCAAGATAGTGGAAGAGAATGTATCTCAGCTTGGTAATGTTTTCATTAAGGATTTACTCCTTGGAGTTTCTATGGACTCCAACAAGCATGCAACTCTACTAAAGGCTCTTCGGAGAGCAGTGGAAGGCCCAACTCCGTTTATCAGCGAGAAGGACCTTGATAAGATTGGGAAGGGCATCACAAAGCACATTGAGATAGAAGCAAAGGCAATCGAAACCTACCAAGAGCTTGCTGAAAAGAGCGATAGTGATCAGGTCAAAACGATTGCTTTGATGATTCGGGAAGATGAAGTCAGGCACCACACTCTATTGAAAGAGCTTCAAAAGGCGGTTATTGAACCAGAAACCCTTACTGAGGATGATATCTGGGATATTCTTTGGAAAGACTCACCTTGGCATGGAAGCCCCGGTGGCTAGTCTCCAGGAATTAGGCAAGCTACATAGTATTGTTTGTCAAGGACAAAGAGGCGCTGGAGAGTCGAGAGATAACCTAAGTGCCTTTCTTATGTGTCGTTTCAACTTCTTTGAGTCGCCTTCTCATGCAGTCTTTAATGAACTCGGGGAATGAAGCATACCCGAGATTGTATTCCTTATTAGCCCTCTCGAACATAATCTTGTAGTCTTTTGGAATTTTAACAGACAATCGCCGGGTCATGATTAGTGATAAGTGCTTGTGCGTATTAACTCCTCTCTTCCTAAAGCTGAAGTTCGTAGAGGAGGAGCCTTCTCCCCAAATTGTCACCGGGCCACGTGCCCATCTCAGAGTTTCTGTATCCTAGATCTGCAACCCACTTGGTGGCATTGGGACCCATAATGAAAGTGACTCTTGTAGCTCCCATAGATTCTATTTCGTCAACAATCCGCGCCATCATATCGACAAAGATGGCTCTATTGATAGTGTATACGACGTAGGAAGTCGCCCGCTCCCCCCGGTCCTCTCGCAACGGAGAGCCGTAGAATAAGCCGCCCGGCTGACCATTAGTATCTATCACAAGGGAGTATTCCGTTCTTTCAGAGATACGCCTCAAGTTGTTGAGGGTCTTCTGGTAGAATTGAAAATCAAATGGTATATAGTCATTAGGAATCAAAGAGGGTGATGTCCCGAGCACCTCATCAAGACGTTCTGGGTCCGTCTTAATCGGGATAAGGGTAGGACTTGGAGTTTGATGTGAGGGGAAGGGCGCGTAGAGATGAAAGGAGCCATATTGCTCTATGAGAGAAAATCCCAGATTCTTAGCAAAGCCCATAGATGCCTCATTAAAATTAATGGTCAGGTAGAGCAAGTGCTTCACACCATCCTCTCTCGCAGTATTTACGAGATCCTCAGTCAGAACCTTGCCATAGCCTTCGCGCCGACGCTCCTCTCTCGTTCTGAGCCCAGATATGTATCCTATATCCGTTGAAGGCACGATATGGAGCGTGCAGATGGAGAGTAGCGTTTTTTCATCAAAGAGACCTCTAACAATATAATCCTGGTTGCTGATCCAGTAGGGCAATACCTCAGGGATATAATCATTGCCGCCCCATGTTGTGGAGCAAATTGCATTGACCTGCTCCATGTCTGATTCTTCAAGGTCTCTAATTGCTGGACTCAATAACAGCACCCATGAAATCAGAATTCTAAGTGGAGGATTTGAAGCTTCACATGGTGTCATTAGTCAGTTTGCCATAGCTGAATGCTTATTTTCAATGATCGCATGTTGGCTTTATTCAATATGAGGATGATTGCTGGAGAGAGAATTAATGACAGTAGATGATGTGAAACGGACCGATAGTGGACCTGCACTTATGCTTTCGAATGAGGCTGTTGTCAGAGGTGCCCTTGAGGCTGACGTCAAGATCGTATCATTCTATCCGGGGTCTCCTGTTTCTGAGATTCTCGACACGTTCGGCGAGGTGTTAGATCACTTTGGCGACTATAGGATGCATATAGCATCGAATGAAAAGGTGGCCTTGGAGACCGTAGCTGGAGCGTCGATGGCAGGCCAACGTGCGTTCACCTCGATGAAGAGTGTTGGAATGAATGTTGCAAGCGATTCGATGTTTAGCCTTGCATATGTGGGCGTGAATGCGGGATGTGTCTGTCTGATTGCTGATGATCCGTTTGCCCACTCTTCTCAAAGTGAACAGGATGGCAGATTCTACGGCGAATCAGCATATATCCCCATGATAGAACCTTCAAATGCTCAGGAAGCGTATGACATGGTCAAGTGGGCCTTCGAGATTTCCGAGAAACACAAGTCGCTAGTTATCATCAGAACAACAACAAGGGTTAATCACCAGAGGGGAATGGTCAGGCTTGGAGATTTGAACAGGACACCATTCAAGAAGAATCGTTGGGCAGATGTCAAGGGTCAGTATTTTACGGTTGGGGCGGTTGCCCGTGCTTTAAAGGCAAAATTGCTCGATAAAGCAAGGGCCATCAAAGAAGACTTCGAGAAGACACCGTTCAATTTCATTGACAGGGGAGACGGACAGACTGGGATCCTGACTGCAGGCGTCTGCTACCTTCACACAAATGAGGCTATGAGGAATCTTGGTGCCAACCTACCTGTCTTCAAGCTGGGAACAATCTATCCACTGCCTGAGAAGAAGCTAGCAGAATACATCAAGCCCCTAAAGACGCTCATCGTGGTGGAAGAACTGACCCCACATCTTGAGACGAGAATAGCTGCTATAGCTAAAGATGTTAATCCCTCCCTGAAAATCATAGGTAAGAAGTCAGGACACTTCTCAGAAATGCTCGAGTATAATGTACCAATTGTAGAGAAGGTACTTGCAGATGTGCTGTCCATCAAACCAAGTATAGATTATGATGCGGTACTGGAGAAAGCAAATCGACTAAAGGAAGTACTCCCTGAGAGACCTCCAATCTTCTGTCCTGGATGTCCACACCGTGGCACTCTCTGGGCCTTTCGGCAAGCGCTCCAACAGTTGAGAATCCGCGACAAGATTGTTTTCAATAATGACATAGGCTGCTACTCCATGGCGTTCCTCCCTCCAAACGAGTTCTCTGATTCGATGCTCGCTATGGGAGCTTCGCTAGGAGTTTCTGCGGGAATGGAATTGGCTCTCGAAGACAGAGTAATAGCGATGGTAGGAGACTCAACCCTCTATCATGCCTCGCTCCCCGGAATTGTCAATCTCATCCACCATAACTCGAATGTCACACTCTTCGTGTTGGACAATGCTGTAACTGCAATGACAGGTCAGCAGTTCAATCCAAACTCCCCATATAATGCTGGAGGCCAGCCAGCGAAGAAGATTGACATGGAGAAGATGTTTGAGGCGCTCGGAGCTGATAGCGTCACAATCATTGACCCATATGAAACCCGGGATTGTATCGGGCCAATCAAGCACGCCATTGAAGCAGCGGGATTTAATGTGATTATCTCTAGACGGGAATGCGCTCTTTATGGAGATCGTCTAAAAAAAGATGCAGGACAGAAAATAATCCCTAGTGAGAATAACAAGGAAGCCTGTAGGGGCATATACGCATGTGTGCGTGAGTTCTACTGCCCTGCTATACTCGTTGATGAAGAAGACCATAAGATGACGATTCAAGCAGACCTTTGTGATGGCTGCCTTGAGTGCAGGCAGGCGTGCCCTGTGGATGCACCGCAATTAATGGAGGTGAAGAAGTGACAAAGGCCGACACGTTCAACATCATGTTTGCTGGAGTCGGAGGCCAGGGACTCATGCTTCTTTCGGCTATACTTGGTAAAGCAGCATTAGACTCTGGTTTGGAAGTCATGACAGGTGAGCAACATGGACTCTCGCAAAGACAGGGCTCAATCTATGTTCACTTCAGGATTGGAAAACCAATATCGCCTCTAATCCCCTATGGTAGTGCTGACATGGTCATTGCAATGGAAGCCAGTGAGGTGCTTCGATACATAGAGTTCCTAAAGGAAGGCGGTGTAGTCATTATGAGCAACCGTCGCATGCCATCTGTGACTGAAACAAAATCGGTGGCCCTTGACAAAGAGAAGAAGGAGATGTATCTTAGTGTTGACCAGATAGTAGAGAGAATCCATGAAGTAACTGACAAGGTTATTCTACTAGACTCTCTGGAACTCGCAATTCAAGCCGGAAATGCCAGGACTGAAAACTCTGTGCTAATCGGTGCTACTGTTGCATGTGAGGATTTCCCAATCCCCGAAGAGGAAGTCAAGAAAGCTCTTCTGGCACTTGTACCGGAACGAACTATTGAGGCTAATTCAAAAGCTTTTGACCTCGGGCGACAGGAAGGAGGCGCATGCCTAGGGAATTGATGGCAGCTGAACCTAGTTGAACCTTGATGAACTACGAATGCTGAATCAGCTATGAAGGAGTACTTTCAACTCTTTCGTAATAAATGACCTCGGCAACTCTAGCGAGAGGTATCGCAACCCTTACGTTGGCAACATTGTGTTTGAATCGCTCATCAGAAATGGCTGCGCGCTCAACAACAATGACGTCTTTCCCCACTTGCTCAATTTTGCCATCAACCATTCTTACATAGAATTCATCTACTTGTGTATCTACAACCACTCTTACGAGCGCTTCTTGTTTCATCAATTCACGCAAAAGGTCGATCAAGGTAGCTTTCACCGAATGCATCACGATTGCACTTGAGTCTTATATGTGTCGATGCGTTCACTTCGCGATTGCGAGGGTAGCTAAGTGGAATCCAGCCTAAGTAGGTATTCGGGTGGTTGCTGGCTACAAGCTTTAGCGTGATGAGAGTCTTCGATAGGCAATCACCACAATAATGATGAGAATGCCAGAAGCCGCGATCACAATGTAGGGCCAAGATCCTGCGAAGATGTCCAGCGCCTGAACAGAAACAATTACAGTATCCGTTGCAGTGTTCCCCGCGAAATCGCTAACTTCAATGGTATAGTTATACTCTCCAGCATCAAGTCCCCAAACAGGCACGGTGATTGATTCAGATGATGAATTCCAATCTCCAGAGATTAGGACTGTTCCATCAACATATACCTCATAGCTCAGAGGATACTCATCGCTTGGCGTCCAAGTTATGCTCTCGCCCTGACTACTGCCTTCAAAGTAGCCAATGTCGTCGGGGTGATTAAGCACTGGAGCTGTCTTGTCACGATATTGTTCGAGGCCCAAGCGATCTAGTTCAAGCTCCCCAGTTTTCTCCATAGTAGTTGTATTATAGCTTTCAATGAAGTAGTGTGA
>JBHLQK010000112.1:0-9902 GCA_048884925.1 Candidatus Thorarchaeota archaeon | reverse complement strand
GATATGGTTGATGACCTTGTCGAGGACAAAGAGATGGCGCAAGCCGAGGTCGCATATTTTGCAGGATGCAACATCTCGTTCAAGGGAACTCTCGCCCACATGGGCGAGAACACTATCAGGGTGTTTGACCATTTAGGCATTGACTTCACTGTCCTTGGCGAAGAGGAGAATTGCTGTGGCAATCCATATTTTGTAGCTGGAGAGTTTGAGAAAGCAAAGGGCCTAGCAAAACACAATCTAGAAACCATGAAGAACCTAGGGGTCAAGACTGTAGTATTCAACTGTCCCGGGTGTCACCGTGCATTCGCTGAGGAGTACCCACATCTTCTTGGGCAAGAAGCTGTGGAGGGAATGGAGTTTCTATCTTTTTCACAATTCATCCTGAAGAAGATGAAGGAGGGCAAGATAGAATTCACCAAGCCCTACGACCATGTTGTGACTTGGCACGACCCCTGTGAGCTAGGAAGACATCAAGATATCTATGATCCTGCTCGTGAGGTCCTCAATGCAATCCCAGGTCTTGAGCTTCGAGAGATGAAACATAGCCGAAACAAGGCCAGATGCTGCGGAGGTGGCGGGCTGCTAAAAGGAACCAATCCACTGATGTCAGTTCGAATCTCAGGGCGCCGTATTGAAGAGGCTGAGAAGACTGGTGCTGAGATTCTGGCAAGTGAATGTCCTTCTTGCACGATGTCGTTCAATGACGGTATCGAGGAAAAGAATTCAGAGATTAAGTTCAAGGACTTATCTCAGATAGTAGTGGAGGCACTGGGTCTCTAGGGGTGATTATTGTGCTGACTGCGAAGCAAATTCAAGATCTTGCTGACATCACTGGTGAAGACTTCTTCTCAGCTGAGGACTATATGAAAAAGCTGTACTCTCATGATATTGCAGCACTTCCCGGCCTTGTCAACGATATTCTCATGACCGAGGCTGAGGCAGTAGCTCAACCTGTCAATGCAAAGGTAGTATCCAACCTTCTGAGGTTTTGCATTGAACAGAAGATTCCTGTTGTCCCTAGAGGTCACGGGACGAGTGGATATGGAGGAGCCCTTCCAACTCGCGGAGGACTAGTCATTGAAACAACTAGGATGAATGAGGTCCACAATATCGATCGCGAGAATATGACAGTTGAAGTCGGCTCAGGTATCATTTGGGGTCGACTACTTGAGATACTTGAGGATGAAGGACTCACCATCGGCGCATATCCATCCAGCGCTCCATCCAGTACTGTGGGAGGATGGGTCGCGGCTGGAGGAACAGGCATAGGTAGCACCAAATATGGAGGCATAAGAGAACAGGTTGTAGACATGGAAGTAGTTCTTCCCGATGGCCGAATATTTAGAACCAGCAGTCCACCAGATGATCTGGTCACTACGAAGGCCAAGACATACCAGTATTTCCCAGGCGACGACACCTATTATTGGGGATCACAAGAAGCAACAGTTGCTCAGGATGATGATGTGAAAGGGCTCATGATTGATAGCAACGGCGCCCTCGGCATTATCACAAAGGTTGTGTTGAAGATAATTCCTCTCAGGAAAATTCACCCAGTTGTTGCGTCATTCCGCAGTCGTGACTTGATGCAGGGTGCTTTAGCAGACTTACTCAAAGCAACGAGACCCTTTTACTTGCACTTCATCACAGATTCATTTCACCGCATGTTGGTCGATGTTGGCCAAGCACCAGACACGACAGGCGAATGGGTGATTCTTTGCACGTTCGAAGGCACTGATGATGAGATAGCCGGGGAACTTGAGAAACTCAAGCATGTCGTGAGACGCCACAATGGAACAATCGAATCCGATGAGATTGCACACCATGAGTGGGCTGAACGCTTCTACCCAATGAGGATAAAGAGACTGGGCCCCAGTTTGGCACCTTCTGAAGTCTATGTGCCCGTTGAACGATTGAGCGAGTTCCTTGTTCACATGGATGAGCATTTTAAACGCGAAAAATGGGCAGCTGAAGGAGCCGTGTCTGACAAAGGCGAGGTTGCGGTTCTTACATGGTTTTTGGATGATGAACGTAGAACGATACCATTTCTGATGGGCTGGTATCGTTCTCTTGATGTCATAGATATTGGCGTCAAATACAATGGGAGGGCATATTCTATAGGAATGTGGAACGTCTCACACTCTCGTTCATACTTCGGAAAGGAAACCTACTCGAAGATGGCGAAGATAAAGAAGCAGACGGATCCGAAGGGGTACATGAACCCCCATAAGGTCTTTTCCGGTCCACTAAAGCTATCACTTAGATTCAACCTTTTGATAACGTTTGCAGTGGCCGTGGCTGTGCCAATCGTACTCTGGCTGGCCACATTGATTGTACCTGATATCCTCAATGCCTATGTGCCGTGGCTGGAAGTGACCGATCTCGCGAGTGCGTTGTTCACATTTGGACTAGGACTAGTAATAGGTACAGTAGTGGTCGAGGTGGCGAATCTAATACCCATCTCCTTCATGCTTGCCATTGGTGGTCCATTCCTACGTTTGGGTAGACGGATATGGCATTAGTCAACATCGTCTGCGAGCAATCTGCAAGGGTGATAATATGGTCGGTCAACAGATATGGTTCGAGCCGCTACAGGCTGGAAATAACTTACATTTGACTATCTACTTGGGATTACCAGCGATTATTCTGCTTGGTGTGGGTACACTTCTCTATCAGATTTCAAAAGAGAAGTATACATTCGCACACGGAGTTTGTGCTGGTTTATCGCTCGTACTGACAACAATCAACATAGTCGTGATTCTTCCAGATGCAAGAATTGGAGTTTTGCTTAATAACCCAGCTTTGGACCTCTTTCATTTCATTCACATAATTCTCGGAGCTGTTGGATACTTGTTCGGCATCTTGGCCTTTCTCACAGGAATAAGTGGAATTAGAGTCAAATGGCCTGGACTGACTGCCCTGACGTGCTGGACCATTGTCTTCGTAATGGGGTACATCCAGTTTCTAATGTAGGAGTTTGGAAAACTATGACTGAATCAAAATCAATTGACCTAAAGAAGCTGGAGAATGTGGAATGGATAACTGGCAACATGGTAGACAGGTTATCAGCCAGCGGTGACACAACTGGTATTCCGTACTACCATTATCGTTGGAAAAAGAAATGGTTGGCTGATTATGTAGCACGCCCAACAAATGCCGAACAGGTGTCTGATGTGCTTCAACTGGCAAATCAGAAGAATGTTCCAGTTATCCCAAGAGGCGGAGGCACTTGCTACTATGGATCAGCAAGTCCAACACGCGGAGGAATCATGGTTGATGTTAAACTACTAGACAAGATTCTCGAGATTAATGAGAAGGAAATGTGGGTGCATGTAGAAGCTGGAGCGGTTTGGGAGGTACTTGAAAACCAGTTGAGAAAGCGTGGCCTCACTCTCCGAGTAGCACCACAGAGTGCGGTTGCTTCAGTACTTGCAGGATGGCTTGCAATTGGAGGAAAGGCAGGCATCGGTACGCCAAAGTACGGAACCATGTTGGATAATATAGTCGAGATGACTGTGGTAAGACCTGATGGCCAAATAGAAACGGTGACTGGCGAAGACATGAAGGTATTCTATGGTACTTCAGGAATCGCTGGTGTTGTGATATCCATGAAGCTTAAGATTCGTGCAGTGCCAGAAGCCTTTGACGGAGTGATGTTCGCATTTACTGATCTTGAAAAGGCAATAGAAGCGGTGAAGAGAATCTGCCAGATGAAACACAAGCCAGTCTATCTGAGACTGACGGACAGGGAGTACGAATGGCGCGTAGCGGGAGGTCTACCCGCATACATTGATGGAAGGTTCTTCATTCTGGTCGCCTATGACGGTAAGCCCTTAGATGTTGAGGATTCGGTCAAAGCTGCACGAGGTATCTTTGCGACAGCTGGTGCTGCAGACTTGGGCGAGAAGTATTTCCTTCGAAGCTGGGAGGATAGATTCATCGTAGAAATGAAGCTAAAACTTGAAGTGCCAACACTTTCAATGCAAAACCTCTGGATACCATTGTCTAACATCAAGCCAATAACAGATAGAATGTACGACATAGCCAAAAAGTACAGAATAAACTCCTGTTTCTATTTGGTACTAGGCAATGAAACCAAAGCAAGACTCTGTCTATTTGCACCTTCTGATCACAGGCATTGGATGCACTTCATGGCTGGGAAGACAATGCTGCACCGTCTTGTGAAATTTGGCTATCAGCATGATGGGGAGCTCTATACACTTGGTCTTCAGAATACAGTCTATCTCAAGAAATTCCAGCCTGAAGATTACAATCGGTTTCAAGAAATCCGAAAACAGCGCGACCCTAAGAGTATCATGAACCCAGACAAGCTTACTCACTCTAACATGACATATAGACGAATGAATCTCATGTTCACAATGAATGGCAATTTCAGAAGAATTCTGAGCATACTCAGAAGAGCCAAGAACATCTTGGAGATTCCAAAAGTGGAGGTGCACTAGGATGCCTAGATTCTTTGGACCAGAACTTGAATTCGATCCTGAAAAGATTGTATTGTGTGCCAACTGCTCAACATGTAGATGGACGTGTACTAGCTATGAGGAGTTTCGCACTGAAGCAATGTTTGCTGGCGGCAGACTGAGGCTTTTGCGTTCCTATGTGGAACAGAACCTACCGATAGACGACGAGTTTGTCAGAACCGTCTACGCTTGCAGTACATGTGAGCAGTGTGTTGAGAGATGTCCTATAAAGCTGCCATATGTGGACATAATTGAAGATGTCCGGAAAAAGCTCGTAGAGATGGAAAAAGGACCCTATGGACGCCTGCACTTGATGGGCGACTTTGTATACAAGGTGAAGAATCCCTACGCTGCAGACAATGCAACACGAGCCGACTGGATTCAGGAGGATACTGAGATTTCTGATGATTCGGAGTGGGGGTATTTCGTTGGATGCACAGCCTCATTTAAGCGTCAAGAGATCGGAGACTCCACACTTCGAATGCTCAACTACTTTGGAATCAAACCCCAACTCCTTGGCCCTGATGAATTCTGTTGCTGCAGCCCTTTAATCAGAACGGGGCAGCTAGACAAAAGAGTGTACGAAGAGCATGAAGATGGAACAAAGGAAGACATCGGGAGACTTAACGTAGAAGATATCATCATGCACAATATTGAGGAGTTTAAGAAACGAGGAGTTAAGCATCTTATCTTCTCCTGCTCAGGATGTTTCCGCACTGTCACCTTGGACTGGCCAAAGTTTTATCGTGCGTCCCAAGGTATTCTTCCATTCACAACCCAGCATCTAACACAGTTCCTAGCTCTGAAGATCAAGAAGGGTGAGCTCAGGTGGAAAGGGAGCTATCCTGAGAAGGTAACGTACCACGACCCATGTCATCTCGGTCGACATGTAGGTATATTCGATGCCCCAAGAGAGGTACTGAGAAGCATTCCAGGTCTTGAGCTAATTGAGATGGAACGCAATCGTGAGAACTCCAAATGCTGCGGAGCAGGGGGTGGCTTCAAGGCAGGATTCGGCGATAATGCCATCAATGTGGCCGCAGACAGGATTGACACAGCACTTGAGGTCGGAGCTACAACACTCGCTTCGTCGTGTGTGTTCTGCAAGCTGAACTTCATGGATGCAATAAAGAAGCGAGGAAAAGAAATCAAGGTGCTCAATATAGAGGACATATTCGTGGACCTGATGGGTCTCAGGTAGTATCAGAAGACGTCTAAGGAGTAGGAGGTCTACTCAAAGCCCTGTATTGCATTAGAACAATCAAAAGCATCACTAGTCCGACGAGTAGGACAATCCCAATAGATAGTCCGAGTCCATGCATGATATAGCCTACTGTCAGATACAATCCTGTGAGCAAATGATTCACGACAGTCGCAGCATTTGCAGGAACAAGCACTGGTGTGTTGCTATGATGGGCTATTGCATGTCGTGTTGCGAATATAGCAAGGGGGAGCGTGGTCAGGGCGACCAACGTGTACAGTGATATGTAGCTCAACAGTATCCCGAGAACAATAGAAGCGTAGACACAGACCATTAATACTCCGTAGCCTGTCGCGGCTCTCTTCTTGCCAAGCCGAACAACTACGGTCAGTTTCCCAACAGCTTCGTCTGCTTCTGCATCTGGAAACTCATTGATATATAGTACCGCAGTAATCAACAGTGCAATAGGTAGCGACGCTATTACTGGCTCCCAAGCAAGTGCAAGTACCTGAATGTAGTATGACCCAAGAACCATAAGTACACCGAAGTTCAGACCGATGAAGACTTCTCCAAATCCGCGTGATACGAATCTAAATGGAGGCGCGGTATAGAAGAAACCTGATGCTGCACCAACAATACCAAAGGCGAGTAGTAGTATGTCGCGTGTGAAAGAGAGGTAAAGTCCGATAGCTACAGCAATTCCATACGCCACGAATGATCCAGCTAAAACCTCCCCCGCAGAGAGCCACCCAAGCTGAATCATTCTGCTCCCTCCAGTGAAGGGTCTCACATACTCAATGTTAATGTCGTCAGTTGTGCTTATGTGGTCAAAGTAATCGTTGCTGATGTTCGCTCCCAGATGAAGACACACACCCACTACAAGAGTGAGTAGAAAGACATCCCAAAAGAAAACTCCATGCAGCCCCCAAGCCATTGCTGTGCCCAGCAGAACTGGAGCGATGCTTGCAGTAAGAAAGGGCAAACGCATCTCAAGCATCCAAATTCTCATTTTGTTTGGCTTCTCAGGAATATCCTGCGCGGGATGGTCACTGTCAGTCATATTCAACAACAGCTCTAAGGAATTGGCAGTTCAAGAAAAGACTTCCTGAAAAATCCACAGTTATCTAATGCTACATGTCTTTGCTTTTTCCCGAAATCTTTAAGGATGGCGTTCCCTTCCCAAAGCGTTAATAAGACCAAAGCAAGGGTCTTGGAGATGGAGCTTTGCGCGGATCTGAGAAACGAACAGCGACAGGACCTCGGCATGATGAAGAAGTGTATTCTGTTGAGGACCTATTTAGCGACGACAGCCTTCAATCACGTATGACACTCATCGACCAAGAGATGAAAAGATTTCTTGTCAAATATAGGGGTGAACCCTCAGTCCTCTATGATGCTGCACATCACTTGCTTCTCGCAGGAGGTAAAAGGCTCAGGTCATTGATTACACTCCTAAGCTGTGAGGCTGTTGGCGGTGATGTCCAGACGGTCCTACCTTTCGCGCTGGCTATGGAGCTTCTCCAGACAGCTAGTTTGGTTCATGACGATATCATAGATGAGGACCTAATGCGTAGGGGTGTTGAGACCACCCATTCGAAGTTCGGTGCAAAGATTGCCGTTCTCGCAGGGGACCTGCTCATCGCACAAGCTGTTGAGATAATCGGAGAGCAGGCAACTCCAGAGTTGCTAATTCATCTGGGAAGGGGAGGCATCCGTATGACGGAAGGAGAAGCACTTGACTTCCTCATGTGTGAGGATAGCCCGGCGTCCTTTAACAGCCAGAGATACTTGAGTGTCATCGAACACAAGACTGCAACATTCATGAGAGAGGCTGCTCGAGTAGGTGCACTTGTGGGAGAAGCGTCAGCAGAGCAGAAGGAGGCTCTCACTAAATACGGAGAGATGCTTGGCTTTGGATTCCAGATTAGAGATGATATTCTCGACGTAGTCGCGTCATTACAGGTGGCAGGAAAAACTGTCCAATCAGACCTAAGGGGCCGACGATGCAACTATCCGCTAGTTCATGCTCTTGAGGTCAGTTCGGAATCAGAACGTCAAATGGGAATAGAGGCTTTGAAGCAAGGAAACCTCGCCCCGATCCTCCAATTGATTGACGAAACAAAGGCCATTCATCATGCTACAGAGCTCGCCAAGACGTATGTGGAGCGTGCAAAGAGCGCACTAGAGGTGGTAGACCTCAAAAACGATAAACTGCTGAACAAGGTTGCAGATTTCGTACTTGAGAGGATTCATTAGATGGACTCCGGTCACTCCAAGTAGCTCAGAACCTTGACTAGTGTCTTTGATGCGAAATCGACCGGCAGGGGTAATCTACATCTTATCAAATGCTTTAGGTACCTAGGTCCTGCGAGGCGCATACATTGGTCAGTTATTCTGTCAGAAGGCATTACTTGATCAGCAATCCTGAGAATTCTAAGAGCTGTGTATAGCTCCTTTCCAATCTCCTTTCTCCATGTTTCCTCGTAGGATGCCAAGGGAACATCTTCTGATAGATGAGTGACAACAGACTCCCCTGCTATCTCGCCTCCAACCAGAGCCGTGGGGATGCCTCCGCCATTGGAGGCCATGACATGTCCGGCCGCATCACCGACAAGAACGGCATTCTCGGAGTAGGTTCTATCCACAGGTCCGCCAACAGGAATGATGGCCCCAACACGAGTCGTGATGGTTGCATTCTTTGTACGAGGAGAAACAAGTGGATGCGACTCAATGAATCTTCGAAGATACTCCTTCAGCGGCACTTCAGGAAGCCCAAAGAGTCTTCTCATCCCGAAGCCCACATTTGCTGTGTCATTTCCTTTCGGAATGATCCATGCATAGCCTCCAGGTGCAATACGATTCCCAAAGTACATCTCGGTGATCTTCGAGTCGCATTCAATTCCAGTGATGGCATAGTTGAGGGATGGACAGAGGTCCCTTCCCGGATTGTGGTACTTATTGCCTAATGACTTTGAGATAAGTGAACTTGGTCCATCAGCGCCTATCACAACTTTGGCATTCATCTCAGCTTTCTGTCCTGCTTGTTTAACAAGGAGCCTGTTCGACCGCGACCTCTCAATTACCGTCGACTCCAAAGTAATCTCTGCGCCTGCATCTTTGGCGCGACTGGCAATATACCGGTCGAATTTAGTTCGGTCAATAGCACGAGAATCAAGTTTGAAGTAGAACTCACTATTAAGTGGAGATACAAGCAGCAATCTATTGGTCCGATTCGTAATCAGGTCGGTAGGAATGTCAACTAAACGTGATGCCCGTGGAGAGTCACGTAGAAGGTCCTGCATCTCCCTCGGAGTAGGTAAGAACTCACCACAATGAATTGGAACTCCGATCTCTCTTCTTCTATCTAATACTAGGGTTTTCAATCCTGCAGCCGCGGTCACTCTTGCCGCTGTGCATCCTGCTGGACCAGCACCAACCACAACGACATCGTAGGAGCTCTCAACCATGTTGTACGGCCCATCCGTCAGACTAAAAAAAGGGTTGGGTGCTCCCCCAGTGACCGGTGTGAGGCGCTCTTCATGATATCAATACAAGTTAATGGGCTTACCCGACGATATGGATACAGAGTTGCTCTGAAGGACATATCATTTGAGATTCCTGTCGGGGGAATTCATGCTTTATTTGGGAATAATGGTGCGGGAAAGACCACATTACTTCGGATAATTTCCACGCTCCTTCAGCCTCATAAGGGAAAGGTGGAGGTTTTTGGATTTGATACAGAAGAAGACCCCATCGAGGTCAGGAGGAGGATTGGTGTTGTAGGAGATAAGCCACTCCTCTACGGTGAGCTGACTGGCCGAGAGAACTTGAAGTTCTATTCAGACCTATACGATCTTGAGCGTCCTGCAGCTAATACCACCATAGAAGACCTCGCTGAACAGTTCGATGTTAAACGATGGCTGGATGAACCAACAAAGATTCTCTCCACCGGACTAAGGAAGAGGTTTGACATAATCAGAAGTCTGCTGCATAATCCTGAGTTGTTCTTGCTTGATGAACCATTCTCTGGCCTTGACAAGGATTCAATAGAAGTGTTCAGAAATTACATTGAGGATAAACGGCTGGACAGGACTGCAGTTGTGACAACGCATAATCTTGCGCTTGGGTCAGAGTTGTGTGATGATTTCATCACATTGAGAAAAGGTGAGATAATAGGCCGAGGGCCAATTTCAGAGTTCGATGGAAACATATGAGGGGAATGA
>JBHLQK010000111.1:0-9934 GCA_048884925.1 Candidatus Thorarchaeota archaeon | reverse complement strand
TATGGCAAGCCCTAGATTAACTCTTATAAGTAGATTTCACAGATAGCCGTCTAGGTGCGCAGAATTTGAGCAATGAAGGCATACGATCACCTGTCAATTTCAAGCTTGAGTCAATGATGGACTTGGCTAGAATGCTAGCTTCTTCCGGTCAGGCAAACCGGCCTGCAAGCCTGCTCTACTTCAAACATAAGGGCAAGCACATCTATGGTACACTAATCTCCCATCATGGCTATTACGAGCTCTATGGAGTGCCGCTATGGGTCTATACAGAGGGCGAAGGACCACCAGATGGTTCATATCTTTCCTACACCAACCGCGATAAGGAAGCATACGAGTTCACATCAACTCCCTCTATGGAACCTAGGGTTGCTTACATGCCGGTCATCAAACTGGCAGAGAAACTGGCGATAATCGACCTTTAGGCACCTATCGCTTCTTCCCGGACCAGAAGGTTGAGTTTTCTTTCAGCCACCGCTTTAGGTCTTCCACGATAAGGGAATGATCAAAAGCTAATTTACTGGTGTCCAATGACTCGATATCTACCCAGAATGCATCAGCCGCGTCATCTCCCCCAACCGGTTTGCCTGCAACAGGTCTACCTATGAAGACGGTCGTGAGGGTATGCCCTCTTGGGTCTCTCTCTGGGTCGCTATACACTCCTAGGATCGACTCAAGTCTAATTTGAACACCAGTTTCTTCCAGAACTTCTCTGGCTGCCGCGTATTCTACTGTTTCGTCATATTCAACGAAGCCTCCTGGAAGAACCCATCTGTTCTTGTACGGATCATTCCTTCGCTTCACCAAAAGAAGCCTCTCTCCGTCCATGACAGCAACATCCACTGTGGGTGCGGGATTCCGATGCATTGTCAGTACATCTCCCGCGAAGATGCCCTGGCAAAATTCACTAGAATAACGGAAGCGAAAATCAGGAATGCCAGCCAGATGATAGAGGTGATGACTATATCGATCTTGAAGAAGATCTCAACCACGAGAAACAAACCAACCACCAGAATGTTGGATGGTCCTCCCATAGTGCTATTGTCTTGGGCTCCCGTCCTGAAGCGAATCAGCACCATCAATGCAGCAATTGAGAGAGATATCCAATTGATGTACTGAGTGAATATCCATGATTGACCTAGGAAACCGAGTGTGCCGAAAGGAGTGACTATCGGTGGCAAGTACGTGTAAAGGAATACAAAGAATAGTGCAATCTCACCAATTCTAATTTTGGTTGTCGGTGCTTTTGTATATACAGTGCCATAAAGACCTCGATCATATTGCTGAGCTGCAAAGAATACAAAGTAGAAGGGTGAGCCAAATGTAAGGGCATTCACCAAGCATTGGGCAAAGCCATAGACTATATGTATCCAATACCCAGTCCATCCGCCCATTACTGCATTCCAGACCTCAATATACCTTGGGATGAACTCTAGCATAATGAGTGTTGGAAGTGTACACAAGGCGATTGCTATTATCACCGCCAAAACAGTTGCGGGTCTTCCAGCCCCAAATTTCCCTACACCGATTCTATAGAACACTGTGATTGCAACAAAGAGACCTGCTATGATTGCAAGAGGCGCAGCTATTATTGGCAGGATAAAGAACATGACCACGAATATCGCGTTCGTTCCATAGAAGATGCGCCAGCGTAGGGGCACTGCATCGGTTGCTTCTTCTGTGAGATGGAACGTGTTTGCAAGTCTATAACGAGCGTTATAGATCACGCCTGCCCATGGTGCCGAGAAGATGGTAGGCACCAACACGTAGTGAAACCACCAGTCCAGAGTTGAATCTTGAAACGGCGCCAACTGGAATGGGAGAAACATCATGAGTATGAAGAAGTAAACTGGTCCAAGCACTGCTATGAGGACCACAGTAAGCCGTGACATCATCCAATCGGGTTTCAACTTCGCCTCTCCAGACTCTTGAAAACCCACATTTCATATAAGTATACATAGCGCCCACTGTTGTTGAGGATGGAGTGTCATGGTGGATCAGCTATACTCGCGGAAGCTGCAAGCGGCAGCATTTGTCAGGAAGAGCAGACTGATAGTTGGTCTGGACCTTACAGCTGAGCTGGCTGATAAGAACAAGAAGCAGCGCCTGGCAGAGATGGATCGGTTGGAAGCAAAAGCTCTGGAAATCGTCACTGCCACGGCTGAGTATGCGGTGGCCTTCAAGTTCAATCGCCAATTGGTCTTGCCCTTGGGGCTATTTGACAGGATTCCCACAATTATTGAAGCCGTTCATGACCAAGGGCTGACTGCGATAATGGATTGCAAGATAAACGACATTGGAAATACCAATGCACACATTGCACGCTACTACTTTGATGCCGGGTTTGACGCTTTGATTGCCAATCCCTTTGTTGGCTGGGAAGGAGGACTTGATTCTGTGTTTGAGATGGCTCGTAAACGGCAAAAGGGGATTATCACACTCTGCTACATGTCCCACCCTGCTGCGGATGAGGGGTATGGCTTAGAGGTTACTGTTGACAAGAAGACGAGAGAACCACTATGGTCGTCATTTGCTAAAAGGGCTCAGAGATGGGGTGCTGATGGTGTCATAGTTGGTGCAACTTATCCAGACAGAATACGAGAGGTTTCCAAGATTCTTGGAAGTGAGATTCCAATTATCAGTCCAGGTGTAGGAAGCCAAGGAGGCAGCGCCAAAGAAGCAATTGATGCTGGGGCATCCTACGTGATTGTTGTTAGATCGATAATCAACGCTGATAATCCTGGAGCTGCGGCAGCTGCATTTGCAGCTGAAACAAGATGACCGAACACATCTGTACATTACGGAGCTGAATGGCGCGTTCTACAGGATTTTTCCTTAGAAACAGATAAAGGCGCGCAGTCCCTTTTATGAATTGGACATGTACACTCTTGTACATGCCATCTGAAAATCCTGAATCCGTTGCAAGGCTCCAATGTGAAAACATTTTAGCGGGAAGGAAAGACTGATGGCGAGAAATAATTCTGGATATCATTTTGCGACTTGGACTACTCTCATCGAGGAGTCTCAGATTCGTGCGCTTCTCAAGTATAATGTAAAGTACTATTTCGCGGGCGGCAAACCGGGCATCATGCCTACTGAAATATTCGGTCGAATCATGGAAGATCTGGGGAGGGAATACCAGCAGAATTCGAAGCAAGCCCTTGACGATCTAAACTATGGACCTACCGGTGGGCAGCCATGGTTTCTGAAAACATTGGCAAAGCGTATGCATGATGTTCGCGGAATACCAATCGACCCCGTGGATGAATGGAACAATATCACCATAACTAATGGGTCTCAGCAGGCTCTCTACGCCTTACTGGATACTATCGTCAATCCTGGCGATGTCATCATCACGCCTGCTCCATCTTATCTTGGTTTCCTAGTCCCTGCAGTGAAACTTGGAGCGAGAGTTCTCACTGTTCCCACTGACCTCGACGGAATAATCCCCGAGTATGTAGAGAAAGCAATCCAACTCTCTCAGACCAAGTTCGGAAAATGCCCAGATATGGTCTATGTTGTGCCTGACAGCGACAATCCTGCGGGTACTACTTTACCCCAGAAAAGGCGTCAAGCCCTATTTGATGTGTGTGAGAATGAGAACATTCTCATTGTTGAAGACTCGGCTTATGCTGAGATTCAGTTCAATAAAACCCCTCCCGCTATCAAGACGCTTGACAAGGAAAACGAGCGTGTTGCGTACCTAGGAACTACTAGCAAGGAAGCAGCAGTCCTAAGGGTTGGATATTCAATTCTACCGCCAAATGTGAAGGAGGAGGTGGAGAAGGACAAGGGGTATCTCGACCTGTGCACCTCAACACTGGTTCAGAGAATCTTGGATGTATACTATAGAGAGCATATTGACGAAGCTATGCGGCAAAGCATTCCACGATACAAAGCGCGCGCGGAAGCTATGGCCAAAGCCATAGATTCATCATTTCCTGCTGGCAAATGGACCAACCCTACAGGAGGCTTCTTCATCTGGTGGCAGAGTGAAACGCCATTTGATAGTGGTGAGTTCATGAAGAATTTCGCAATCCCAAACGATATCATCTATGTGCCAGGAGGATCGTTCTATCCAATCACCGGATACAAACTGATCAACAATGGCAGTGACATAGAACCAAGCAAACCTGAGTTCAACACTATGCGGCTTGGTTTCTCATATATACCAAGGGGTTCCATTTCAGAGGGGATTGAGCGATTGGGGAATCTCCTGAGTGAAAACCTCTAGATATTGAAGTTCACGAAGTATGTTGCTCCATTCTTCATCTCCGGAGTATGCGCCCTGAAGTATGGCCCAAAGAGGTCACTAAAACCTGAATTCAATACCCATTCTATCCAAGACCACGCTGATTCTTGACTGAATTTCCCCTCTGCAAACTGCCCATAGACCCAACTGAGATACTTCTCAACTTCCAGCTTTGTACTCAAAAGCGAGTCATCAGATTTTGCTTCTCCTTGGACTCTCCTCATCTCAAGCTCTTGATGAATTTCATTGAGTTCATAATAGGATGAAGTGAGCATATTCTCGAACTCCTCAATCATGGAGTTCATCTCATCATGTCGCTTCTTCTTCTTGAACCTGGATATCTTCCCCATGGTCTTGAACATTTCTTGACCATGCAGAGTTGAAACTCCTTTTTCTCTCAGTACTTCAGCCAGCTGTTCATTCCATGGTGTATTGAAGTAGACGCGAGGATATCTGATGAAAGTCGGAAATGGTATACCAAGCTCTTTTGCTGCTGGAATCACCTGGGCATAGTAGGCTGTTTCACCAGGGCCCCCGATGTGTGCAACTATTGGTATCAGTGTGTCCACCGCCACCTGCCTTGTGTCAACCCTCAAAGAGAGCGACCCGGATATGTCTGACAGGTCTGGCCTGTCTGCATCTATTTCGATTACCACATCATCGCCACATATGGGACACTTGCCAGTCAATAGGGTTTTCGAGCCCTCTTCCTGATACGAGAGTTCTATCCTCGCAAGATGGCAGTCACTGCCTGAGCACTCATAGAAGAAGGGGACGTAGTGCTGATTTCTAGCTCCAATGCCTGTTTTGAACCCATATTGCTGAATTCTAGCAGTTGCCTCATCATGAGCAGCAAGGAAATGATCTAGGTTCTTACGTGACAGGAGGAACTCAAGTCCATCGACCACCAGTTCCCGGACCCTCGGATCTGATCCGGCCAGAAGCGGAATTCCAAGATCTCCCTCAATATTCAAGAGCCGACTTATGACTCTCTGACCCCACTCACCCAGCGTTTCTGAGTTATAATACGCCCATCGAATCAGAGCTAGAGCTTGCTCAAGCCTGTCCTCGAATATCATGCGGGCGTGTCCATCTAATGACTTCAATAGTGGTCGATAGCTGCCTCGAACATCATCTTCCATCAGCCTAAGCCAATCATCCCCAGGCAACGGAATGACGCTCACAGGAGAAAACTCGTACTCCTTTTCAACAGGTATGCTCACCAAATTGCCATTCTGGCCAACATTTGGAGTGCGTATATTGGTGAGTTCAGATTGCACTATATCATAGTCCGCTATGAAGAAGAAAGGTGTCAACGGGAGGCCACTTTCAGTGCCCATCGATGCAACGCTAGCTGCAGTAGCAGCCTTATTGAGAATATAACATGGACCGCCCATGACAACGCTTTGGTGCGCAGCCTCGACAGCCCCCTTAGGCAAATGCTCAATGGACTCCTTGACTTTAGGAGTCAATGCGCCCAATCTCCGATTCCCATCCAGAAGAGCTTTGCGAGTATCTTCCATTCTCTCAGGGGTATGCCAATTGAATTTTGAATATTCATCAAGAACTGTACGAGCCCTTTCTGAGATGCCTCCCATCGTCAAAATAGGTCTGTCGTAGAGATATTCTGCCAATTCTGTAAGCTCACCTTTCCAAATATAACGTTGATAGACATCCAATATACTTGGATCCAGACCTAATCCCTCCTCATTTGCTGATTACTTGTTCAAAAACTGCTTCGTACTTCGAAACAATGACGTCCGAAGAGAAGCTCTCTTCTACACGCTTTCTTCCTGCTTTTCCAATCTTGCTACGAAGTGAGTCGTCTTCCAGAATCTCTATTATTGCCTGTGCGAACTCGTCCACTTCAAAACCTCTAGTCACAAGTCCATCCTTTCCAGGCCTGACGAGCTCAGGAATACCGCCTGCTGGAGTCGTCACCACTGGAAGGCTACAGGACATGGCCTCAAGTAGGACGAGTGGCATTCCTTCGAGTGTTGAATTGAGCAGAAACACATCTGCGGAGCACATAATCTCCTGCATATTGCTCTTTACACCAAGAAGGTGAACATTATCGCAGAGATCAAGTGCCTCTATCTTCCTTTCCACCTCAATGCGTGTCGGACCATCTCCAGCTATGATCAGACGAGCTTTAGGAAAGTGATCAACGACAATCCTCATAACATCAATTAGTTCAGTGACGCGTTTGACCTTTCTGAAGTTTGAGGCATGAAGCAGAATCTTGGACTCAGGGTCAAGCTCTTTGGCTTCTTCGCCTTTACGTACAGAAACACATCCGCTCTCCACCATGAGTCTTGTTCCGTTTATGTGTTGGAAGCGACGAATATCGACAAAGTTGGGAATCACTACGATTTCTCTCTCGATGCCTAATTCGTTATGCGCCTTATTCTTGAGAAATTCAGACACCGCGGTGACCGCATCTGCGTTCTCCACCGTATGTTTCACAACCGGTTGATAAGCTGGGTCTAGACCAAGTGTATGGACATCAGACCCATGAAGAGTGACAACATAGGGCACACCAATGATTTCTCGTGCCATGTATGCAGACATCGCATGCGGTATGGCATAGTGAGAATGAATTAGATCGAGCTTTGAGTCCTTGACGACCTTGATTATCTTTGAAGTCAGAGCCATGGCATAAGGCGGTCCTATATTCTCGAACAACGGATAGGAAAATCGGTCAACTAGGTCCACATGCACACCACGAGTCTGCTCCCACATCAAGGAGAAGGGTCTCTGATATGTTATGAAGTGAATAATGTGGTTTCGTGCAGCTAGTTCTTGACCTAGCCTAGTGGCAATATGTCCAGATCCACCTACTGAGGGATACAGATTAACTCCTATCCTCAACTGCTACACCTTCATGAAAAGGACTTCGAGGCGCTCCCTTTAAGGGGGATGGTCTCGACATCCAATTGGCGTTTCTGTTCATTCAGACATTAATGACTTGTGATGTGCCAAAGCTTGATTAGTAGCCTAGACCCTAGCGGCATTATGAGTGGTTCAATTCTAGCAGTTGTTGCTCATCCTGACGATGAAACCCTAGGCGCGGGCGGCACCATAAGAAAGCATGTGGAGCTGGGAATCACTGTTGATGTCCTGTGTATGACAGGAAATGAAACACGTAATGCTGAGATGGAGGCCGCATGCAGCATCTTAGGGGTCCGTAATTTGTATCTGAGCGAGAGGGACGACTTTGCTATCGATTCCTCTCTTACCAATGAAGTGATTGGAGCAATCTTGCAAACGCAGCCAAGAATTATAATAACTCACTCGTCTGAGGACTACAACAGGAACCACCTAGAATGCTCAATGATTGTTGATCAGGCTGTAGAGTGGGCATCGCACGCGACCATATTTGATAATGCTCATCGGGTGGAGAGAATCTATCACATGGAGGTCAATAGCTTATTTCCTAGACCCCATGTCCATGTTGACATCACAAGTAGCTATCAGATAGCTCTCCAAGCTTTGGCAGCCCATAAGTCTCAGTTGCCGAAATCAGACCAGTACTACCTCAAGCTGTATGATGCAAGAACGCGTTTACGAGGGGTCCAATCTGCATGTGAAAGAGCTGAGGCTTTCTCTATTTCACTGCCAACGCATGCCGGGCCTTTTTATCCTCAGAACAGTGTTGACAACCTACTATAGATATTACTGGCCGCTTTCAGTTTTGCGTCTTCTTGCCGCAAGTAACATCTTGAGCTCGCCCATCATTCCACCAGGTCCTGAAGGCGCCCTTGGAGGCGGTGCTTTTGCTATTGGTGCTTGTGCTATTGGTTCTCCATCACTTACCGTTGCTGCAGCAGGAGATGGACTAGCGGCAACACCAGTTCTTTGAAGTGCACCAATCTTGGCATCGAATGAAGACTCGAGTTTAGCCAACTGATCTTGGAGCTCATACACATCTTCCATGATTTTACTGATGGCTTCTGTCAGCTTGGTAGTGATAATACTGACAACCTCTCCTAGAGCACGGAGCTTCTCTTCTGTAGGGTCTTTGAGTGCCCATTCAAACTCATCTAAAATGAAGTCTTCGCCTTCTTTGCTCATTTCACGGACCTCTTTAGCGCCTGAAAGTGGGGGTTTTGTCTATAAACATATTCCGCGTGCAGTTGAATGTCAGAAACCGCCTATGACTCTTTCCACCTCTGCCTTAGCCTTCTTGAGTATCTTCTCCACCTGCTTTTCAGTAGGTGCCTCACAGGTGATTCTAATAGCCGGTTCAGTACCAGATGGTCGAACTAGAACCCAGCCTTCCTTTAGAGATATGCCGATTCCATCCACAGCTATGATCTCCATTGTGTCTTCCATTGCGTTTGGCAGGGACTCAGTAAGGATAGCCATGACTGCGCTTTTCTTACTATTTGAACAATTTATCTTCGCTTTTCGCAAAGGGTAAACTGGGATTTCAGAGATGAGGACTCCAAAGGCTTGCCCCGTAGATGCCATCAATTCAAGAATCTTGCATGCAGCCAGAAATGGCTCTGGGGCGTGATGGAATTCCGAGAAGATGAACACACCAGCAGCCTCTCCTCCAAATACCGCCTCTGTTTCACTCATCTTGAGAGCCACCTGAATATCGCCAACGGGTGTTCTGACCGCCTTTCCACCTGCTTCTTCGACAGTTTCGTCAAGCACCCTTGAGCTATCAACAGTTGTTACAATAGTCCTCTCCTTAGAGCGTTTGAGTTCTTCTCGTGCAAGAAGTGCGACAGTCCTGTCACCTCTAATCACCTCCCCCCTTTCAGTAACAAAGACGACTCTGTCTGCATCACCATCATGCGCAATGCCGAGGTCTGCACCGGTATCCTTGACTACCTTGATGAGATCTGTGAGTGACTCTTCATCAGGTTCGGATGCTCTTCCCGGAAAATATCCGTCTGGTTGACTATTTATGGAGATGACCTTGCATGCGAGCCTCCTCATGAGATATGGCGTCAGGACAGAGCCAGCACCATTGCCTGGATCAACGATTATATTGTATTCCCTGGACTCGATCTTTTTGGAATCAATCCGTTCTAAAATGGATGCGACATGTTCCTCTACAGCATTATCTACAGAATGCTCTTTACCCAAGTTATTCCACTTGGCGACCTGAAATCTATTCTCGGAATAGATGCGCTCAATCTCATTCTCCATTTCAGGAGTATACCCCATACTGTTCGGACCCCAGAACTTTACGCCGGTATATTCAGGAGGGTTGTGAGACGCCGTCACCATCAGTCCTGTGTTGTATCCGTAATGCTTAGTGATGAATGCAAGAGTGGGCGTTGGAATCATGCCTGCCTTTGCGACGTTGACGCCGGTCGATAGAATACCTGCAGCAAGAGCATCTTCGATCATAGGTCCTGTTGTTCGAGCATCTCTCGCCAATACTACTGTGCCCTCTCCTAGATATGTCCCTAGGGCTTTTCCTAATCTTAGAGCCATCGAGAGATCAAACTCTGTGCCGTAGACCTTTCGAACGCCTGTGGTACCGAAGAGTTTGCCCGCCATCATGTCCACGGAGTGAAGGCTATCACTACTGGAGAAAAAGGTACCTACTCACGGCGTAGTGTACAAAATACCTCTATATAATCTTGAAAGGATGAAGACCCTAGACTTAGGAGGCTCATCTCTCTTGCCATTCCTTGACCACCAAGGCATAAGGCTCTACTACCA
>JBHLQK010000110.1:0-10005 GCA_048884925.1 Candidatus Thorarchaeota archaeon | reverse complement strand
CTAATAGGAATGGAACCCCTCGAGAGTGTGGAAGACTCAAGGGGCATCATCAATAGCTTTAATGACCGCTTTGAAAAGGGGGCTGGAATGGCCTGGGCAATCACACTGAAGCCAGTAGGAACATTCATCGGTACATGCAGTTATGAGAAAATCGACATAGCGAATCTCAGTGGCGAGATAGGATATGATCTGCTTAAGCAGTTTTGGGGGCACGGATACATGACTGAGGTGCTGGGTGCAATAATCGACTATGGCTTTGAGCACCTCGGCCTAAATCGAATCGAGGCCCACACAACTGCCATTAATACAGGTTCTAGAAGCCTCCTGAAACGATTGGGATTCTCCGAGGAGGGCATCTTTAGAGAGAGTTCTCTCTATCGAGGAGAATTCAGAGATGACTGCCAATATTCTCTGCTTAGAAGAGAATGGAAGCCGCTCTAACAGTCATTCCGAACTCTACGAATCTCCTTTTGATCCACTGCCTGTTTCTGGAATAGTCAAGATTAGGAGAGTCGCTATCGCCATGACTATGACTAGATAGAGGATTGAATAGAAGTATGACGTCCCCACTCTGAATGCCTCAAGAAGAATTGACCCAAGGAACCCGCCCAGATTACCAAACCAGAATGCCAGCCCTGTACTCGCGCCAGCCAACTCTGGTCCCACTGTTTCAAGCTCCTCGACCACAGAGAGAGCTATGGGCATCACTGCAATCAGGAAGAACCCTAGAATCGCGGACATGACATATGTGAGCTCGAGAATCGTACTTGTTCCCAGAATCAAGGTTGCAAGAGTGCCAACCGCCATTGCGACTATTAGGAATGGTTTTCTCTTCTGAACTTTGTCGGATATTCCCGGCACAACCACAGCGCCGACTATTCCAAATGATAGGAGGAGTATCATTACGATGGCCGGGCTTCCCAGACCAGCTGTGACTGGAATCCCCAGACTCAGAAGCAGCTCCTCGATAATCGCAGTAAGGCCAATGAATATCCCAAAACCAGCGAAGAACCCGATTGAGATTATCCACACGTTCCTGTCCTTAAGCATCCCCCTGACGCTCGGCGTTGCCTCAGCAAGTACATCGATATCCGGAGGCTGTGGAGGCTTGTCCCTCGCGACAGCGAAGAAGACCACCATGAGTATCAATGCCAATGCCGCGTCAAGTTGCAGTATCCAGACTAGGTTGGCCTGCGCGAGAGCCACAGTGTAACTAGGGTCACCATACAGAGGAGCGGTCCAAAGAATCATGCTCAGCGCAGTTCCCAGAAGCATTCCGAGAAGCATGAATAAGGTGCTTATTCCAGTTGCCAGTCCTCGCTCACCCTTTGGGAACCAACTGACACTCAGATAGACTATACAATTCTGGATCATGACAGAGCCAATTGACAGACCAAACTGGGCGAGGAATATCATGAAGAAGTCATTGATAACGAATATCCTCAGGATTCCAAACAATGCCTGCAGTATCGCGCCAAGACCGGCTACAACTACGAGGCCCTTTCGATCAGCAAGCAATCCTACAGGAATTGAGAGAATTATGAACGCCAGAGGCTGCGAAGCTGTAAGCAGAACCACGCTTGGGTCTCCAGGAGGCAACCCGAGCACAGGCGTGACTTCGTTTCGAATCAGAGAGAACGCTAGCCACATCATCTGCCCAATCATGAAGATTAGGCCGAACACAAGTAGTACTGCCCATCGATACCGAAAGACCTTGACTTCCTCAGACACGCGAAAAACCTCAGAAAATTGAATGCTAGACTGAGTCTTTTCTATATGGAGGCGTGATTGAAATCTGTTCCGATGCAGGGTGAACTTAAGATGAAGCCATCTCTATCTGAAGTCGATGCCGTTTCCTGGAAGCTATACGCCCCTCGATGAATATACCGCAAATTGACACTAAGGTGAGTCCGATGAGAATTATGACTGCACTGCTGTAAATAGCGAAGTCCGAGATGATTCCAACTGCAAATCCCCAAGTGAGGACAAGGACAGCAACATAGCTAAATACCATCAAGGAAAGTGAGAACTTGAACTGCCAGAGAGGATTGGGGATGGTGCAGCAAGCCATCCCTTGAAACGTAGTTCTTGGTCAGACTGATTAGATGTGCACTGAATCCACGATCTCAGCAATCTGAGCTGCCTGCCACCTCTCAGTTACGCCCACCGTCACAGTACGAACATTGGGAATGCCAAATACATAATTCAATGCTTCCTGAGGCGGTATTTTGCCCGCAGCAAGCGTTTTCATGCCCATCACAGGGTGCCGCCCGTCTAATGCACTGATTAGGTCTTCCATCTCCGCTGTGGTTCCACCGACACTGTAGCCAGTTCGGTTGATTGGGAGCAGTAGGCCGAATGACTCGTCTTGAAGAGGATTCTCCTCCGACTGGAGCACTCTGAGGGTATGGCAGGTGTCATGTGTCGCTAGGCCTGGAAACGAATGTGCATTTCTGATGGTTTCGAAACATGCCTTTAGATCATCCAATCGCTTGTCTAGGAACCTGTCAGTCATTGCTCCATGGACAAAAACAACCTCAGGGTTCAGAACTAGGACTTCTTTGAGGTTATCATCCCAGTTCTCAGGCAGGAGTGATACGGCGACTTTGAGGTTATGACTCTCCTTTGTCAGTCGCGCGGCTTCAACTATCGTGGGATAGCCAGTCACATGGACACCAGGGTATCCTAGTCTGCAGAAATGCTCGAACATCTCACTCATTCTTTCTGGGTGGTTGAAGAAGCGTCTGTGCCACTCTTGTCCCGCCAGTCCAAACTGCCCGGCGCCCATGAAGGGGCTCGTACCACATAGAACACGCGGAAGAGTGGTTGATCCGAACTTGACCTCTGACATTTTCATCTGCTCTTTTGTTGAGATTGGAGATGGCGACGGTGTACTTCTATATTGCGAACGACCGTGGAAGATGGTTTGCTCTAATCGACAATTAAATATTGGTCATCCGATACATCTTAGATGGATTACAATGATAGGTTTTGATACTCCAAATTTCATGGACCTGCTCACTCTAGTTGCAAACCTTGTTCCTGACCTGCCAAAGCCTAGCGAGATATTCGCTGAGATACAAGACAAGGACAGGATGCTTTGGCTTGAGGGGTGGTGTGATGGCTGTATCGCCGGTAAAGGATTTCCACTAAAAGGAGAGGGAATGCTTCAGGAGAAGCTAGACCATATCAGGGATTTGACTCCAGGATTTCTGGAGGAGAGAGCAAAGAAAGAGGGAATGGTAGTGCGGTGGTCTGGATTTCTTCCCATGAGTGATAAGGAGTACCTGTACGGGGTATCATGGGGAATATTCCAAAAGGAATAGATCTGTGCGTGAAATGTGAGATAGAAGGACAGACTACCCTCTCTCTTCTTTCTCTTTTCGCACTCAAAAGAGGAAGCGAAAAGATATCCGCTGAGTCCGCAATTTTGATACGTTTACACTCCATATTTACTGAGGGTCAAGATTCATGCCATGGTGGAAGAACCGAACTCTTCTGGCGATTGTCGCAAGTCTCGTATTGGTTCTATCCCTAATTATCATAGTGCCTAGGGTCCTTCATATCAGCCAAATACCAGACTCAGACCAGCTATGGCAGACGTCAGAATCCCATCAATTGACTGGGAACGCCTCCTTTACTGTGAATGTTCTGTCAGTCGAATTCACCTTTCTATTCCGGGAGGATGTTCCTCTGGATGCTCCAATCCCGCTACATTTCAGGGTGACCTTCATCGATGGCACAATTGAGTATCTGGAAACATCAGTGAACGGTCTTCTGATGCAGCCTCCACGAGTTGTGTTCACCAACCATACTAGTCCTCAGGCAGCGATTGTGTTAGCCTACGGGCATGAAGAGTGGTACAGCTGGTACTATGCAGTATCGCTTGGATGATGTGATTTTAGGTCAATATCAATGAGAGCGTGTATGAGAGGATGTCTTCAGACTTCGCGGAGTGAAGAATAGATTGGATCCACTCAGATGTTTCTCGAATACAGAGCGAAGGTGAAAGAGAGAGTTGACATAACTATTAATGTCTGAAATCCATGGGCAACGTATGCCGATTGTTGACGTTAAGATGTGGACTGGCACATCAAAAGAGGCTGTGGAGCGAATCATCTCTGGAATCACGAAGGTCTTTGTGGAATTAGGAATTCCAGAACGAGCTGTAGAAGTCACTGTTCAAGAGATTCCGAAGACCCATTGGGGGATCGGGGGAAAACTAGCTTCAGAAGTGATGGCAGACGAGAAACCTCCCTGAATGATTTCCGAATTCCTGAATGTAAGTTAGCTAAACAACAAGTCATTTAAAGAAACGGCTTTTCCTCCAGCATATGCGTGGTGTAGCGGTTGGGATGTGGGCAGTGGTTATTCTCCTGACCATAGGCTCATTTGTCTTGTTCTATCACGGGGCTGACTTGGTTTTGCGACTTGGGCTCACGCACACACT
Source organism: Candidatus Thorarchaeota archaeon (assembly GCA_048884925.1). GTDB lineage: Archaea > Asgardarchaeota > Thorarchaeia > Thorarchaeales > Thorarchaeaceae > SMTZ1-83. Next base: position 5,555 of record JBHLQK010000110.1, on the reverse strand, counting down.
GATAATGAGTGGTGATGAAGGCTCTGCTGAGTTCACGGCGGGCTCAGACCTCCCGATCTACATCTCTGGGTACAATACATTCGATATAGTTGGCGAAGAAGTGGACATAACAGTCACACTCTATGATAGTGGAGGTGTCTATCTTGCCCATAAAGATGTCTACCTGAACAGTCCTGGTTCCCTTGTTGAAACGCTCTCTTATCATGAAAAACTCGACTACGCTTTCACACCAGGAGAGCAATATAGAATTGAGGTCACTGGGCATGGCTTTGCGGGTAACATAGAACAGCCTCACACACCAATAGCTGAGTGGGTGCTGCATGCATTCTATATGGGCGAGGTATTCGGCCTTATCTTCCTTGCTATGTCCCTGTCTTGGATCTGCATAATCCTCGGTCTTTGCGGTGCTGGCGTTGACGAGGTGCAGACGCGTAGAGCAAAGAAGGTCCTGCAATAGTGCAGATGCCCATCATATTCTTCCGAAGTCTTTCAATACTCTTATGACATCGACAGTGGCCATTCCTGAGTATTCAACTCCCTCCGCTGAACTCCAACTACCGTTCGCCTGCTGCATACTCTCGAGAGCATCAAGAGCCTGTTCTATGAGATTGTCCTTCGGACCCAGATCTGCATCTCTCAGGCAGCGCAACAACCACGCTAGGTCCACAGCATCGTGTATCTCTGGATTGAAGTTCTCTCGTACTGCCTTCAGGAGGTTCTTGAATGCATCCGAATCAGGTCCTGGATGATAGTTGAACATGACCATTGCATCCCAACTGGCATAGTGGTATCCCCTGATGAGTCCAGATGGTGTCACATTTTGCACCAGAAACTCTGCTGGGCACCCCCTCGTACCAGGTGGTTCAGCATGGCCAAATCTAATGAACCAATGAGCACAGCAAGCAGTAATCCAAGTCCGTGTGTTTGCTTTACCTGGAACCATGTATTGCGGCGGGTCAAGCAATCTCACATCTGGAATCTCATCCCACCCTCCATCATTTTGCTGAAGATTAAGAAGAAAGTCGAAAGTCTTTTCGACTATAGCCTCTCTCTGCAAATTCAGGTCATCAAACCAGCCTACTACGTTTAGAGTAGTCGTGACGCAGCTGATGTCCTCGTCCCAGAAGGCGAATCCTCCATCGGATTTCCTCATCTCTTCTAATGAATCCAACACTGATTCATTGGGCTTTTGATTGTTCAGTATTGATTCAAGACGAGCCCTCAGAATCTTGTCGTCTAAACTTCTGATGAACGTGGAAGCCTTTGGCAAATCGACTTTTGGCATTCTCCGTCAAACTACGTGGTTCCATTTTCAAATATCCGTTGCGACGTCACATATCTACCGTTGAAACCTGTTGGCAAGGCTGCCGGGCATTAATCCACGGAGTGACTCCGTGTGTTCAATCATTATTCTCTTTGCCTATTGTCAAAATACTCCTGCTGCTTTGATGCCACTTAGCTCGTTCTAGTGGTCAGGAAATGTAAGAACTTCCTGAAATCTTTCGGCCTTACATGGAGTGCTGGAACCTTCTCTCTGTACTCTCCATAGCCGTCACCGAACCTATCTATCAATTCAATCTCTTCTCTCCTAATTTGAATTCTGAACAAAATGTAAAAAATAGCAAACGTCAGAATTGAATAGAGTGAGAATCTAAAGAACATCCCTGCGGCTCCTAATAGCACCGCTCCCATATACGTGGGGTGTCGAGTGACCGAATATATCTCATGTTCCTGCAACTCTGACTCTTCTGGAAAGTAGAGATACACCACCGTCATATAATCAATGCCAAATGTTAGAAACGAACTTCGAGCAACGAGCAGCCCCAGTACCAGTATGATTCCCGAAAGGACCAGACGTAATCCCACATCGATATTCGTAGGCACCCCCAGAAAGGGTAGGAGTGACCTTGACAATAGAATTGTCAACTCATTGACTGGAGGGCCCGGTGGCAGAGAGCGAACTGATGTAAATGCGTGGAATACAATCGGTATGATGAGAGCAATTCCCACCAACCCTCTTGGAATCATCATTTGATATGAAAGATCTCCGAACTCCGATTTCATGTAGTCTCTTCTACTCCAAAGGGTTCCTATCAACCACAATGCAATGGTAGCAATGATTAGACAACCAAGCAGTGGTAGTACTGGTTCGAGTATGACAAGGAAAATGATGTCTGAAAACACGCGTGGTAGAATATCGAGGACAATGAGGAAGATGTAAGCTAGTACTGCGATTACTAGAGCCTGTAATGGTATAATGAAGATTTTCCTTCCTGGATATCCTGGAAGCTTCTCTCGGAGCTTATCTACTCCCTTCAGTTTCATGAGATATCTAATTTAAATCCGGACTAATCAGTGTGTTTGTTGAAAAGAATAGAGAAGAGAGAGGAAGAGCCTCTCTCACATCTCAATCTAGACTTGAATCATTCAAACTTGGCTACTCGTAAGGAGTAATCCTCCCCTCCGCAATCTCTCGCCTTAACCACTCCTTATAGGGTTCAAACTCAGGAGGTTTGAAATCGATCTCGTCCAGATTCTCTGGCACTGGATATTTTCCATAGAGCCTGACGGCCTCCATGTAGGAGTGGACATTTACCGGGGGCGTGTCAGCTGGAATCTGGATAAGATTGAACATGAGGTGGCCATCTCTACCTAAGCCGTTTACCACCCTCTTGACAAACTCCGCTATCTCGTATGGCGTCGAGTCTCTAATGAAGCTCGCACTGCAGCTTGCCGCAACTGGGGGCCATGAGCCCTCGGCCTTGTTTTCTTCTACGAACTCCTGCATCACCTCCATGGGCCATAGTTCAGGCTTTCCCATCCCCATCATTAAGAATGGCATGCCCATCATCTCTTTGCCCATCTTTGACCAACACCATTTCATGAGATCAGAATCAAATTTCTCAGGATTATCCTCACAGTAGTCTGCAGTGACTGCTGCCAACGCCTTGAGTCCCTTCTTTTTGGCCTGCGTCACTAGATACTTGTTGTATGGGAAGATAAACTCCTCAAGCATCCCCTTGGTGACATTCGGTATAACAGCCCATGCATCGGCACCGAAAAAGGACTTGGCTCCAGTCTCTCTCTTAAGCATCTCTAGATAGGGTATCAGAACCTCATCAATAGACCATGTCATGAGGCTATGAATGAAATCAGGGTTCTTCCTGATGTTCCTAATCACTCTGGGATATGAATGGATTCCACATATGAAACTGAATGGTGCGCAGAAGGCTCCGGTGCAACTACCAAAGCGTTCCATATTTCCCTTGATGCTGTCTATGACAAACGGAGCCCTTCCCCAGTCACTCTCTATTGGAATCCTGATCTTTTTGATGTCCTCAGGTTCTTTGATCAGTGGTTCACTTTGGTCGATGGTAGACATGTTATTCGTGCTTCTTATCATCTTAGCTCCTAGAGCCTCAATCTCGTAGTTGTAGGCCTCTGGTGCCATTGCCATCGGCGTTTCGAATCCATACCATTTCTGGACGTTGACCTGAACGTCGGTGCAATACCTCCCATCGGTCTGATGGAACCTCTGGCGATCTGCCTCAGCTACAGTCATTGCGTGAACATGAATCTGGGCAGATGCTACGGGTGTGTAGTCAGGCTTGCCCATCATCGCTGCGACCGACCTGCTGCCTGGATTCAATCCGATGAACCGAAGCCCCTTGGCATAGAGCAGTCCCCTTAGCGCATCCCCAGTTGATGGAGTCACGAAACTCATTTCTTCACCCCCAGAAGCCCTAGCGCCTTTTCTGCAGTCTCCACTCCATCTATCCCCCAGGCATCTGCTCCCTGTTCCTTCACATATTCCTCACTTGTCCTGACGCCTCCCATCATCACTTTCACTCCCTCTCGTAGTCCATTATCTACCAATGCCTGGACATAGTCCTTCATAGTTGACGCAGTTGTACTCATGTAGGCACCTATCCCCACTATATCGGGTTTATGCTCCTTTGTCTTCTCAATGAATGTGGTGATTGGCACGTTTACACCAAGGTCAATGACGTCAAATCCAGCACCCTTCAGCATTGACACGACAATCGATTTGCCAAGATCATGCATGTCTCCCTCTACAGTGCAGATCAGGTACTTCCCAAGCCTCTCTCGATTCTGGATATCTTGGTCCTTCTCCAAAATGTTCATTGCTGATTTGAAAGCCTCTCCGGACATTACTACATCAGCAATGAAGTAGGCATTCTGTTTCCATAATTCTCCGGCCTGGTTAATGCCAGGAACAACCGCATTATTGATTGCATTCAGAACGTCAGCTCCCGAGTCCATTAGTCCCTTTGCTAACTTTTCAGCTAAGTCTGGCTCTCCTTCAACAATGGCGTTCCTTAATTTCTCTAGATTCTCCAAAGCACGCAACACCTCGAATAACTTCAGCTGAACACTGTAAAAATCCTTTTCATTTTTAGATAATATGATAAAACACGAAGGCCCAGATGTTTTACGAAGCTTTATCGTCCACGAAAAAACAGAATAGCACGACTCTATCATGAGGCTAAAACCAACTCTTTGTTTAAACACAACAATACTTCGTAAAAAGGCATAACTGCAATTGAATATTCGATAATCACCAAGGTGGTGTTTGTGTGGTTAGGAATCTGTATCTAAACTACTTATTCAAGAAGGAAGGCACAAGAGTTGAACCAGAGTCGGAAAGCGTCTGTCTAGCTGCGGCACTTGCATCTGCAGAATCTCAGAAGGCAAAAAATGCTAGGATTGTTGGTCTAAGCAGCGTGTCTTTCCCAGTCTGGATTGTGCAGACCTCCCCAACGAAATCAATTGTTCTAAATGCATCTAGTAGTGGGAGGAAGGAGTTTCATTTCACTGAAATGAAGGGGGCAAGTGAAGTGAAGAGGATAATTGGCTCTGATTTGTCTCAAGCAACAGACATACCTAAAGTTGCATCAAGGATACAGCCACTCCTTGAGAGTGTTGACAGCTACACAACTGACGTTGCTGGTCTAGCCGAGCCATCATTCATCAAAGCAATTGGGAATTTCGTTCGTGTTTCTGACCCTACAGCCGAACCCAACAGAGTTGAAATCCGGTCTGACTCGGCCGCTGCTCTCAAAAGAACCGAAGAGTTCAGGAAGCTTTCCGAATCCGCAAAGCTACGAATCGAATCAGCAGAAACTTTGCAGAAGTTAATCAGGGAGAACTATAGTGCTCAAACTACAATTCTAGAGAACATCACAAAATTGGAACGAGATAGAGGAACCGAACGCGTCAGAATGATGGAGGAAAGAACAAAACAAGAGATTGCCAAGCTCATAAAGAACAAAGATACTGCGATCTATGATTTGCGCGAGAAGCACAAGATGGACCTGCGAGCTATGACTGCAGACTTCGCCAGAGCCGCTAACAACCTTGAACAGTTCTTTGCCGAAATTGTTGGTGAAATAAGAAAAACAATTTCACAGATTGGGCAGAAAGAAGCAGATACTGAAGGTGCAATCTCAGTATACAGCAATCTCGTAGGCTCGCTGAAGAGGACTATGGCGAATAGTCAACAACCCCTGGATATGATGGATAAGAAGAAAGCG
>JBHLQK010000109.1:0-10008 GCA_048884925.1 Candidatus Thorarchaeota archaeon | reverse complement strand
CAGGAGTCTTTCCCACCTTGAAGACAATAACTGGTTTCTCTGGTGTGGTCTTTTGAATCTCCTTCATCAAGAGAAGCAGCTTTAAGCCATACAGGCAGTCTTGCAGGCAACTCTGAACTCTATAGTGCAGCAATAAGACAGTCTGGTGCAATTGAAGTAACAGGAGTAGGAGAGATGATTGATACTGCTCACGTAATTACTTCCTGTAAACACCGACCAAAGGGGCAAAATGTTGCCATCGTGACACACACGCTGGGAATTGCCTTGGTTGCTGCTCAGACCCTTGAATTAAATGGAATCAACCTTCCTCCTCCATCAGATTCTGTTGCATCAAAAATTGAATCAATGCTTAACATGCCAGTAGAAGTTCCTATCAAGAATCCAATCGACCTCCTTGCACAAGGTTGGGCAGATCCAAGTATCTTTTCAGAGTCATTCAAATTGGTCTTGAACGAAGAGCAATTTGATGCAGTCATGATTGTTTTCTCTCCGAATTACCAAGAAGGAATAGGGGGCGGCGTGCCAATAAACGAAATAGTAAAGGCAAGTCAAGAGGTTTCGAAGCCAGTAGTTAGTATTCTTGCATCACCTGTAACAAGAAAACCACCAGGTTATGAGATACTCGAAGCAGCAGGAATCCCATTTTTCTCAAGTCCTCAGAGAGCAGCACAGGCTTTAGCAAACATGTTGAAACTCTCAAAGTAAAAAGAGAGACCGCTGCACAAGGCAGCGGTTTTGGCATCACTTACCCTGCACCGTGAGGAGATCACCTGTGGTTTGAGGGATACTAATTGAGTTATCACCATTAAGGGTACCATTCATAAGAGCTGCATAAGCAGCCATGTCAAAATGACCATGTCCTGATAGGTTGAAGACTATTGTTCGTGAATCATTCTTCTTCTTACATTCTAGGGCGACATCAATCGCAGCCTTGATTGCATGCGCAGATTCTGGGGCTGGAATAATGCCCTCAGACTTTGCAAAGAGAACTCCAGCATTCAAAGCATCAATCTGATCAAATGCCCGTGGAGTTATTCGACCTTCAAGAGTAAGGGCGCTGACTGTAGGAGCAACTCCGTGGTATCTTAAGCCACCTGCGTGGATTTTCGGAGGTGTGAAGTCAGCGCCCAAGGTGTGCATTTTTAGTTTTGGAGTAAGCCCGGCTGTATCTCCAAAGTCATAGCGATACTCACCTTTTGTCAGAGATGGACAGGCTGTAGGCTCGGCAGCAATGAACTTTGTATCTCGATAACGATCATTCGCAATGAATGGAAAAGCTAGTCCAGCTAAATTACTACCTCCGCCAACACAACCAATGACATAATCAGGAATAAGGTCAGCAGCATTTAGCTGAACAATTGCTTCCTGACCGATTACAGACTGGTGTAGCATAACAAAATTGAGGACAGAACCAAGAGTGTATTTTGTATTTTCATTAGAAATGGTATCTTCTAGTGCTTCACTTATCGCAATACCAAGAGTCCCTGGATGGTCAGGATGTTCTCTATTGATCTTCCTGCCAAATTCCGTTAAATCCGAAGGACTTGGTACTATTTTTGCTCCGTAGGTTCTCATTAAAGTGCCGCGATACTGTTTCTGCTCGTAACTTATTCTAACCATGTAGACCATAGCTTCAAGCCCAAAATATGAACAAGCAAGTGCAACCGCACTTCCCCATTGACCGGCACCTGTTTCGGTAGCCATTCGTTCAATTCCCTCTTTCTGTGCGTAATAGGCTTGTGCAGCAGCAGTGTTCAGCTTGTGGCTGCCGGTTGGTGAAACATCTTCTCGTTTATAGTATATACGACATGGAGTTTTTAGAGCTCTTTCGAGACCGATTGCTCTTTGCAATGGAGTTGGTCGTCCTGACCTCATTAAGATCTCTCGAACCTCAGTTGGAATGGGGATGGTCTTCTGAGTTGAAACCTCTTGTTTAACACATTCCTCTGGGAAGAGGGCAAGTAAAGCTTCAGGATTAACTGGTTCACCTGTTGCAGGATTAATTGGCGGGGGAAGTGGATTTTTCAAGAATGGTAGTATATTCAGATATTCACTGGGAGTGTCTTCGATATCTAACTGGATTCTTGCATGTTCATGTTTCATGTTTTGGTCTCCGTCTAGGTTCCGAATCTGAGTGTAGAAAATCCACTGAGTTGTTATTACGGGCGTAATTGCGGGTCATCCTAAAATGAAGCAGGGATGTGTAGTCCAACTCAATAGTATTAGATGATATTCTGAATATGCCATTTGGGAAGCGAACTAAACGGGCCCCGTCGAGGGACCCAAAAGCCATTGGCCAAGGCACACTCGCATCATTTTCCACACCCAGAAACGGTTGGCAATGTCGGTGGAAATGAACTTATAAACATTGTGCAAAAATGTTCATTGATGTACAAAAATGTACACTCTTGTAATCATTTGAGTATTTATTGTCCTCTGAAAGCCCTTAGAATAAAACCTCTCAGACTCAATTTGTAGGTGACCTACATGAATAGCTCTCAGAGTGACGAGGAAAGGATTGGTTGATCAATTCTACCGATCTTTTTCGATTCTTCCCCACAAGCAGTCCTTATTGTTGAAGATGGCAAGGTTGTATACAATTACTTAGTACTTCATTAATGATCGAGTCCATAGAGCATCTGGGGTAGGACTTACTCTTGTAAAACAAATCGTCGAACAGTACTGAGGAAGCATTTCAGTAGAAAATCGTCAAAAATGAGATTTCACGAAATGTACAAGATTCATTATTAAATTACCAAATAGTTGCTAAAAGTAGTACTCTCATGAGATAAATGCCAAGCAATATTCCCAGAATGGTTAAATCGCTGGAATGTCCACCACCCTCAAACAAAGGAAGGGTATCTATTGGTAGAAGAAGGTCCCAGTTATGTACTAAAAATGGTTGCACTTGGGGACGGGGCAGTAGGTAAAACAAGTTGTATCATGCGTTATACAGAGAATAGTTTTGGAGAATCGTACAAAGCAACAATTGGGACCAACATTGCTGTGAAGAATGTAGAGGTTGAGCTTCAACCTGGGGAGATATCAAACGCCCAGATTGTTCTTTGGGACCTTGCAGGACAACCTACTTACAAAGACCTTCGCTCAAGATACATGGTGGGAGCAGCTATTGCATTTATTGTGTATGATGTCACGAGGCCAACAACATTCCTCAACGTAGCGGATTGGTATGACAATTTCGTCAAGGTATCTCCAGAAGCTATTGTGATTCTTGTAGCGAACAAAGTTGATAGAGAAGACCGATTGGTTCCTAGAGAGGCAGGAGAGATGTTCAGTCGCTGGAGAAAGATTGACTATATTGAAACCTCTGCAAAAACTGGTGAGAATGTTGAAATGATGTTCGCAAAATGCGTAGAAATCGCTATTCGCAAAGAAGAGAGTGAACTTGGCTAAGAGTATTAGCCAAGTCTACTAATTTTTTGTGTGCCTAAGGCAGCAATATTGGTACTGCGTCAAATGCATAGTCTAGAATTACACCTGGAAAGATAAAGAGTGCAATAACTGCTATGACACAGATAACAACAGCTGCAAATGGAATGGCGGGTATATTGATTCTCGAGTCATTCGGTGCCTCCATCATATATGAGTACCTCAGAACTCTCAAATAGTAGCCCAGCGAGAAGACTGAGTTCAATAGACCGATTAGCGCAAGCCACCACATACCTGCAAGTACAGCACTCTGGAAAAGAATCAATTTCGACCAGAATCCAACTGTTAGAGGCATTCCAGCTAAGGAAAGCATCAGGATAGCAAATAGTCCTGCAGCTAATGGTGCACGTTTGCCAAGTCCTGCAAGGTCGTCATATGTAATTCTTTTTGACAACTTAATTGAGAGTGCCCAGATAAGAATGAAAGCTGAAGTCTTCATCAAGGCATGAGTAAAGGCATGGAATAATGCAGCACCAACACCTAAATTGTATGCAGCGGGACTCGCGGGATCTGCTGCTGCGATACCTATGAAGAGATACCCCATCATCGCTATGCTACTATACGCTAGCATCCTGATGATATCTCTCTGAGCAAGAGCCAATACATTTCCAATAACCATCGTTAGAATGGCTACTCCAACAATGAGGAACGTCCATTGAGTTTGAGCTGCAACGAATCCTATTACAAGAATTCGCATCAGTGCTCCAACACCTGTCTTCTTAGAGCCGCCCGCCAGATATGCGGTAACGCTTCCATCCGCACTTGCATAAGCATCCGGTACCCATTGCCATCCAGGGAAGATACCAACCTTGAAACCAAAAGACACAATGAACAATACTACAGCTAATAGAATAGTGTAAGTTGCATTTGGAGTTGTGGCAAACATCCCCCAGGCATTCTCAACCGCAACCGCAACTCCAGAAAGATTGGTTGTCCCAGTGACTCCGTATATCAATGCAATTCCAAAAATCATCAACATCGTGGCAAGAAGTCCCATGACGAAATATTTTGTTGCTCCATCAATAGCCTCTCGTGCAGGCCCGAGTGCAACAAGAATGTATGTGGGCGTCGACATTAATTCCCAAGCCAAGAATAGACCGACCAAATCTGTTGCCATTACAACCCAAATCGCTCCAGCAAAGGAAATCAAAAGCATGAAATTGTAAGGGCCTTTATCACCGCCGTAAAGGGTGGAGGACATTAAAACAAGAAAGGCAACAATGAGGATGATGTAGATGAAGAAATCAGCCATGGGGTCTCTTACGAATTGACCAAATGATACTCCGCCTTCACCAATGAGAGCAATGATTTCTGGATCAAATGGGTTAAGAATCACCATTTCAATTCCAGCTAGGAGCACACCAACAAAACTGAAACCCAGCGGATTGAAACGAATACCTACAACTAAAGTTACGATTGCAAAAAGAACTAGTGTCAATGCTGGAAGGGACATAATCCAGCCAGGGGGTATAACGGAGAGTAGAAGGTCTCTGAAAGGGGACAAAACCCCTCGTAGAACGTCTGCTATTTGGTCTAGTTGAAGTAACATTAAGGTCCAACACCTCCAATAATGAATGTGACAACAGATTGAGTGAAGCTTAGAACTAGGTCAGGCCAGACACCCAGAAGGATGACTGGAATTAGCATCAGGATTGGAGCTATGAGATCACTCAATGGTGCTTCTGTGACCTCCTTTTCTGGATCTGGATCACTGAAGACTATTCGGTTCAACATCCAAAGGATATAGCCCACTGTGATGAAAATCCCAAATGTGATGATAGCTGACCAGAGGTAGATAACCACTGAGCCAAAGATGACCAGAGCTTCTGCTATGAAACCACTGAATCCTGGCAAACCAAAGGCTGCGAAAGATGCCAGAATCAATATAGCTGAGAGCTTTGGTGCTTTTGTCATGAGACCCTTGATGTCTGGAAGTTCACGTGTTCCTGCAGAGTATTTGAGTTGTCCAGCCATAATAAACATGATAGAGATTATCGTTCCATGGCTGAACATCATGAATATTGAACCTTGAAGCGCTAGATTGGCAGCATTGATGTAACCAATGTTCTCTGCCACAAGAGGATCAAGTCCAATTCCAAATGCAGCGACAGCCACACCAAGCAACACCCAAGACATGTGGTTGATTGAAGTGTACGCAACCAGACTCTTCAGATCAGTCTGTGCCATTGCCGTGAATGCAGCATAGATACAAGTGAAGATAGCTAATGCTGCGAATGGGATGCTCAATCTCGAAAATGCACTTGGTACAAGCCAAAGTCCAAGACGAATGAATGTGTAACCACCCATTTTCAGTAAGATTCCAGCGAGTATCACTGAACCCGGCGTCGGAGCCTTCACATGAGCCCAAGGAAGCCAGTTGTGAAGAGGCCAAACAGGCAGTTTTACACCCGCACCCATGAAAATTGCCAGGGCAAAGCCAATTTGGACCATAGGCGCCAGAGATGGCAATATGGTTCTAAGTCCTTCAGTTCCACCAGGAATTTCAATGAGGGCGAAAGTATAGATTCCAGATGCGTCTCCTGCTACAAGATACATCACAAAGAAAGCAACCAGCATTACCGCTGAGCCAAGATGCGTATAAATGAAGAATTTCACAGCTGCATGTTCGCATCCTTCTTCACCCCACTTCCCAATGATAAAGAACATTGGAATGAGAACAAGCTCCCAGAATATGAAGAATCCAATCAAATCTAATGACATGAATACTCCCATTAGTCCTGTTTGAAGAAGCAGGAAAAGGGAATAATAGAATCCTTCAGATTTGTGTATGTGGTTAGAGCTAATAGCGGCAATAAAGACCACAAGATTGGACAGTAGGATCATTATTGCAGATAGTCCATCAACACCGACAATGAACTGGAAAACTGTTTCAGGTGTACCAATTGGTATCGTGCCCATTACGAAACTGTTGACAAACTGCATTCCAGCATCTGTAGCCGTAGATATGATTTCACTAGTATCAACCGCAAGGACGAGAAGGAGTGAAAATACTAGCTCAAGTGTAGTCACTAAGAGAGCTATGACTCGGGCGCCTTTCCCTGCAAAATATGCAATTAGTGCTGCGATAAGAGGCAAGACAAGCATGAAACCCAGTGGCCCAAAGGGTAGCGAGTTCAGGATGTTGAAGGCAAAGTCAAACTGCATTTTATATCACTCCCAAGGTTATCAGTGTGAGAATAATCAGTATTCCAATACCGAACATTACAACGCTGATATAGTCGTTAATTCGTCCAGTCTGAGATCCAGTCAATCCAGCTTTGGAAGCTTTTACACTCTCAGTTGATATTCCCTCAGCAAATCCGTCAACAACGTTGTCATCGAACCAACGCACCTTTGTTGATATGGATATGGCGGCATCTGCTGATTTGAAGTCGATTCCATCAATGATCTTATCATCAATTTGAACACGATACATGGCTGCAAAGTTCAGGAACTTTCTCAGAATCCAATGGTATCCTTCATTGATGTACCATCTGTGCTTTAGGAAGTTGTAGACCTTCCGTCTAATTCCAGTCTCACCAATGATGGTATTCTGTCTGTCTGCATTCTTGATGTATATAATGTAGGCTGGAATACCACCCATAGCAAGTGCACCTAGAGTGATTAGGAATGGTGGAAGCCCTTCAGGACTGAACTTGACACTAATCATGTGACTCAGGATGTAGTCCCAAGAATGGGTATCGTTGATTGCGATTTGTTGAATGAATGGAAACACCACGAATGCAATTATTGTGAAAGCAGCTAGGATATACAATGGCACCATCATGGCTGGACCCGGATCATGCGGAGTCTGATGATGGTCATCATGATGTTCTTCTGCATCATGCTCTTCACCTTCCTCATCATGAGTGTCATGAGATTCATCAGATTCATGAGATTCGTGAGATTCATGTTGTGATGGACCATAGAATGTTATACCCATTAATCTGAAGCTGTAGAAGATAGTACAAGCTGCAGCTAATATCGCAAAGAAGAATAAAACCCATCCAAGAGGATTGGTCCAGTTAGCTGCCAACTCGTAAGTGTACTCAATAATCGAGTCTTTCGACCAGAATCCAGAGAACGGAGGAATGCCCGCCAAAGCTAATACGCCAATCCACATGACGATGAATGTCTTTCGCATGTGCTTTCGAAGTCCACCCATCTTTGAGATATACTTCGTATGAACAGCATGTATCACAGCACCCGAAGAAAGGAACAAGAGTGCTTTGAAAGCACCATGAGCAACAACATGAAGAACACTACTCAAGTAGGCTTGATCGTAGTGAAGGTGGTTGGCTTGAAGAAGTCCTCCAACACCAAGTGCGAGCATCATGTACCCAAGCTGTGATAGAGTTGAGAATGCGAGAATCTGCTTCAGTTCATTTGAAACCATACCCATGGTTGCAGTCATTAATGCAGTAATGCCACCAATTATGGCTACTATAATGAAGAATGTGAATGCTGCTTCAAACCCGATTATTTGCGCCGGGGTGAATTCAAAACCACCTGGACCAATCTCTGCATGCAAACCTGATGCACTGACAATCGTGACCAGAAATCGTGCTGTGATGTAGACACCAGCTTTAACCATTGTTGCCGCATGGATCAGTGCTGATACTGATGTAGGACCAGCCATGGCTTCAGGTAGCCAGACTTGAAGAGGCGCCTGACCAGACTTACCGATGGCACCCATGAAGATGAGGATGAGAGCAGGAATCAACAGTCCAGTTGCGGCCATGTTGTCCCACCAACCACCATTTACAGGCTCAGCTATTTCAGTGAACAAGAATGACTGTGTGAACATCCAGAGGAGGAGGATGCCACCAAGCATGAATGCATCTCCTATCCTTGTGACAATGAATGCCTTTGTTCCACAATAACTGTTGTACGCACCCTCGGTTTCAAATTGGAGCAAGGGGTTCGTTTGCTCATAGCCAGTCGGGTCCTCTTCAGGTGGGTTCCTTTTGTCGTTCCAGAATCCAATGAGACCGTAAGAACAGAAGCCCATTATTTCCCAACCAATAAACGCAATCAGTAGGTTATTGCTCAGGACCAGCGTGAGCATTCCGCCACCGAAGGCAAGCATCAAGAAGAAGAACCGACTGCGATCTCCTTCATGAGCCATATACTCTGTGCTGTATACGTAGATGAGGAAACAGAGAGTACTTGCCAGAACAGCCATGATGACTGATAACGGGTCAAGAAGAACGCTGAACTCCAATCCTAGGGCGGCTATCCATACCCACGAGGTATTTTCAGTCACCCCAATGTCAGAAAGGAGTGACCAGCAAAGAATCATTGTGATGCCCATTAAGATTGCAGGTGTCCAGTCCCTGAGCTTCTCACTGTAGCGTCCGATAAGAGGGACTAGTAGCGAACCACCCAAGGGAATGACGAGGATGAGATAGTATGGTAGACCGAATAGCATCTGATTCACCTCATGGAGGAACGACGATTCCTTGTACCGCCGGGACAATGACATCTAGTGCCAGTCCTGGGAATATTCCAAAGATCACAATGAGGATTCCAAGTATGATCATCGGAATGGTCATCGAATTGGAACTCTCTTTCACATCTTCCAGCTCATCAGGGTGAGGGCCAAGGAAGACTTTCCAGAAGAAGCGCAGCATGTAGCCTGCACTTAGGATTGAACTTGAAACTGCAATAATAGTCAAGACGAAGAAAGGCATACTCGCGAATGCGCTACCAACAACTGCCCGTTCGAACCCTCCGAGAAACATCATCCATTCACTTGCGAATCCTGAAAGTGGTGGACTACCTGCGATACTCATCATGCCAATGGCCGCAGCGAACGCAGTGATTGGCATCTTGTTAGAGAGACCGCCCATCTTGGTTATATCTCGAAGCCCTGTCTGGTGAATGACCGCACCTGCAGTCATGAACAGAAGACCCTTTGAGAATGCGTGGTTGATGAGGTGGAACATAGCACCTCCTGCACCCATGGGCGAGTAAACACCAAGGGCAAAGAGAACGTAGCCCATTTGTGATACCGATGAGTATGCAAGTAGCCTCTTGATATCAATCTGGGCAAGTGCCATGAAGCCACCATAGAACATAGTGATTACGCCCAAGGCGGCAACGAAGAATGACAGTCCGATAGCAGCATCTGATAATGTGATTAATCCAAACCGCATTAACGCATAAGCACCTGTTTCAATCATGGCACCAGATAGTAGGACTGAGATTGGAGTTGGTGCCTCAGCATGAACAGGTGGAAGCCACCAGTGAATTGGAAACACAGCCATCTTAACAAGAAATCCTGCAGCCAGGAGAATGAAGACAACCTTTAGCACAGTTCCAATGGTTATTGCTAATCCGGGTAGTGATGCATACAAGTTCAGAGCATTAATGCCTGCTTGTAGCAATGACAACTCGAAGGAACCTGCGAGTGAGTATAGAATCCCAAATCCGACGAGAATACACACTGCACCTGACTGAGTGTATAACCAGAACTTCATTGCAGTCCGTTTGCGTGTTTCAGGTAGTCCCCAGAATAAGATCAGGAAATAGCTGGGAACTAGCATTATCTCCCAT
>JBHLQK010000108.1:0-10008 GCA_048884925.1 Candidatus Thorarchaeota archaeon | reverse complement strand
GGATTGTTGGCTCGGGTGGAGTGTGGCTCTCTCCGACCGATTCAATCAACGGTCTGGACCCAACCAACAACATGGTCTATCTGCTGGCTTCAGCAACAGCAGGGCTGGGCCTAGCTTATCCTCTCTTGGCACCATTCCTAGGACTTCTTGCTGGGTTCATCTCTGGTTCGGAAACGTCTGCAATTGCCATGTTCACAAGATATCATCATGAAACCTCAGTCCTAATAGGGGCAAACTCAATGGTTGTTGGTGCCGCTAATGGAATCGGGGGCGGACTTGCCAGTGTACTGAGTCCTGCAAAGATTCAGAACGCAGCAGCGGTCATAGATGAGATTGGTATCGAGGGAGAAGTTATCAAGTATGGAGCAGTGGTTGCTATTCTCATGACGCTAGCTACCGCAGTCCTGACAATGCTATGGGCTTTTGGGTGACGCTCATCTCATAGTTCATCTATTTTAGCTGCCATAATGAAGTCGTTGTCATGGAGCCCCTTGATTGCATGAGTGTAGAGAGTAAGGGTCACTTCATTCCAAGAAATGAAGATGTCCGGATGATGGCCTTGTTCTTCTGCCACATCCGCGACCCTGTTTACAAAATCCATTGCCTTATTGAAATTCTTGAACCTGAATTTCTTCTCTATCTTATCAATGCCCTCTCTCTTCAAAGTCCATCCTGAAACGATGTTCATCATCTCAGTGATTTTGGGCGTTTCTAATGGCGGAATCCCCCCTCTACAAGGAACGCATGTAAGTGTAGCCAAGTCTTTTCGTGTATTAGCCATCTGTCTTCACTATGGATTTCTTCTGTGAGAGCCAACTAAAATCTAATGATGTAGTCGGTTCCTTGCCCGAAAAAGTCAAAGCAAACCTCTTCCTAATATCTAATCAATTCGCGTGTTGGAGACATGAAAAAATGTCTGGTCAAGGAGATGGAATTGAAGTATCCAAGGTATTGGGAAGCATATATGGCTCTATGGTTGTTCTTGCTGCAGTCTTGCTGTTTTTGTCTCTCACATTTGGCACTTTAACTCTTGACATCCAAGTTCGCACATTTGTGCTGTTTTGGCTTGTTGGCTTAATGCTAGCATTGACTGGTGCTGAACTTGCTCGAAATCTATACAAGTCAGGGATGAGTATCTTTTCCTTCATTGCATTCTTGGTAGTGAATCTCTTCCTTGTCTTGTTCTTGATGGTGGTATTTGCTGATATGTTGAGTAATGAAGCGGCGAGTACGGCAATTGGGATGGTTTTGGTTTTCCTACTAGTAGGAGCAATTTCCTACCTAATTCTCGCCTTTTGGATGATAAAGGAGTGGCGTTCAAAGAAATAGAGTCCAGTATGCCAAGGGTCATTACTATCACTCATACATAGGATGGTGAACTATATCAGAGAGGCCGCTGTGTCAAGATTATGGCTCTCGAGAAGGTTACAGAACGTGTGTATGCTGATGTAACGGGAGAGAATGGTGGCAATTTCGGAGCTATTGTGCTTGATCATGAAATCATCATGGTCGACTCAGGAATGATGCATCTGAAGAGTGCTGCCGCAAAAGATTTCCTCACCAGTGAATTTGGATTACCGATAACAAAGATCCTCCTAACTCATCATCACTCTGACCATGTGTTTGGAGCTCAAGCATTTGAACCAATGAGTTTCATCAGCTCAGCCAAAACAAGGGCGATTTGCGTAGATGCTCTCGATAGCAGGTGGTCTGATGGAGAGCTCAAGGCTTGGGCTGACGAAGCAAAAGAAACACGACCTGAGCTATGGGAATCATTTCAATCTTTAAGAGTTATAATCCCAGATGTGGCATTTGATGAGGAGCTAAGATTTGGCGATGATGTAGTATTTCGTCATATTGGGGGGCATACTACGGGCTCATCCATTGTCATTGTTGAACCAGAACATGTACTCTTCATTGGGGACCTCCTCTTCAATAAGTCATTTCCCTATGCAGGAGATGGTTCGTGTAATCCTGACCGATGGATATCAGGACTAGAGCAAATAGTCGCGGATGAATATGAAATTGTGATTCCAGGCCATGGACCTCTATGTGGGTCCGTGGGGATTACTGAACAAATCGAGTTTCTAAAGAAATTCAGAGATCTGATCAAGGAAGCTCTTGATGAGGGTCTAACTTCCGAGCAATTCATAGACGAGAACCGAATGCCAGATTACTACCTTGAGGGTGCTGAACACCGTGTGAGGATTTCTGTCCAACACTGGTTTTCACACTATGGGGGATGATTAGATGCGTCTTTTTGAGTCTGTAGCCATCAGAGACCTCAAGCTACAGAATCGACTTGTTCTCCTTGCCACTCATCTTGGTTATTGCGGAGAGGATGGAGTTGTTACAGACCAACTTGTGGAATTCTACAGAGAGCGGGCTCAATACAGACCCGGTCTAATTATTGTCGGAGGCTGCTACACTGAGAAATATGGTTCAAGCGGTCCGACAATGATCGGGATCAGTCGTGATGAACACATAGAGGGTCTAACTAGACTCACTAATGCAATTCACACATTTGATGTACCTGTGGCTGCTCAATTGTATCATGCTGGTCGTTATGTTCATTCCATGATTTTGGGTGAACAGGCAGTATCCGCATCAGCTGTACCATGCAGACTGACAAGAGAAACCCCTCGCGCGCTAACAATAGACGAAATCAGAGAAACCGTAGCTAACTTCGGCAGAGCAGCCGAGCGTGCGAAAGAGGCCGGCTTTGATGGTGTGGAGATCATTGGTTCCGCAGGCTATATTATAAATCAGTTCCTGGCTCAAGCAACCAACAAGAGGGATGATGAGTATGGCGGGGATCTTGAATCCAGAGCTAGGTTTGCTCTCGAAGTTGTCAAGACTGTAAGGGACTCAGTAGGGAGCGATTTCCCTGTCATCTATCGGATGAGTGGAGAGGACTTTGTTTCGGAAGGGAATACTCTGGATGACAACAAAATTGTTGCACCCTGGCTAGTAGGTGCAGGTGTTGACTGTATTAATGTAACCGGGGGCTGGCATGAAACCCGTGTGCCTCAGCTTACAATGAACGTGCCTCGCGGTCATTTCGCATATCTAGCTGAGGGCATTGCAGATGTCGTTAGTGTTCCAGTTGTGGCTTGTAACAGAATCAATAGTCCCACGATAGCAGAACGAATCCTCGCTCGCGGCAAGGCAGACCTAATTGGTATGTCTAGGGGCTTTCTCTCGGATTCTGCAATCACGGAGAAGATACGGTCAGGATCATCAAGGCAAATTCGTACTTGCATAGGCTGCAACCAGGGATGCTTGGATAAAGTATTCCTTCTTGAGAGTGTCACTTGTGCAATCAACCCTGAAGCGGGGTATGAGCGTGAGAGAAAGCTGGGTACAAAAGGAGAAGGCAGGATTGCGATTATTGGTGCAGGTGTTGCAGGTCTAGAATCCGCACGAGTTCTCGCCATGAGGGGATTTAGAGTCACGTTATTTGATGAAAACAAGCGAGTTGGAGGTTTGCTGAATTTAGCTTCTCATATTCCTGGGCGGGGCGAGTTTGCCGCGTATATTGTCCATCAGGAGAGAGAAATGAGTCGTCTAAATGTTGAAACACGTCTGGGTGCCAGAGTAAATCTGGAAATGCTTTTGGCTGAAGAATATGACCGAATCGTGTTTGCCGGAGGCACTCATACTGCCGCTCCATCCATCGAAGGAGTCGAGCTGCCTCACGTAGCTACAGTGAGAGATATCATAGCGAGGTCTCCAGATAAGCTTGGTAGAGTTGCAGTAGTTGGAGGCAATGCCTTAGGATGCTATGCATCTCTCTTTCTCGTGTCCCGATCAGATTCAGTTGACTTGTTTGAAAAGACTAATCGATTAGGGCATGATCTAGGAAGAACTACGCGGTGGGTGATTATTCAGGCAATGGCAGAGAAGGGAGTCAAGACACATCTGAACGCTGAGATTGCTCAAATTGCCAAGGATTACGTTCAAGTGAGTTCTGAAGTAGAACTCACACTGGTTGGCGTCGACACTGTTGTGGTCGCGGCACATCCAAGACCGAGAACAAGGTTAGTTGAGGCAGCTAAAGAAAGGGGCATACCAATCGATGTCATAGGTAGCGCAGCAGGGCATGACTGGCTTGTTGATATTATCCATGGCGCTTATGACTATGCGAACAAGCTTTCTTTGTGAGTTCTATCGTACAAACGTGCCCATGAGAATAGTCTTAATAGCGTAGAATCGGGAGGTCAAAACGCCTAGCAGCAATGGAGATAGAACCGTGGCTATTGGTGAAGAATATCAAAGCACACTGATAACGTACCCTACTCACGCCGAGCTGAGCACGATTTTGCAGAATCAATTTGAGGTTCTTGATGAGCAGTTCTATCACGGGATGCCAACCTTCGCGGTAAGATGGGCTGGAGGAGTAGTCCCATCTACAGAAGAACAGGATCTCGTGTTTAGAGGAATTGCTGACCGATGTGAAAAGCTATCTGTGTGGCCGATTGTAAGATGGAGGGACAAGAGCAATGGGGAGTACATTATTCGCTTTGTGCCAAAAGAGAAAACTACCAAGTCTGACATAAGAGTCAACTACGGTCTCTTCGTCGCAACTCTTGGTACAATCGCTCTAGCTGGATTCATGCAAGCTACAAGTCCTGTTTTCCTTACGCTTTTCTACGGACCCACAAACTACACAGTTTTCGATATACTCTGGACTACATTCATTTTCATTGCAGCCTTGATGGGAATCATCTTCACCCACGAGATGGGACACTATCTGTCAAGCAGAAAGCTGGGCATAGAAGCTACACCGCCATACTTCATTCCGGGACTACCAATGATTGGCGGAACATTCGGGGCTTTTATTCAGCAGAAGAGCCCGCCGCAGAATCGAAGAGACCTTTTTGATATGGGAGTGGCAGGTCCGCTTGCAGGATTTGCGGTGACTGTGCTAGTTCTCATATGGGGATTCTTCCTCTCGGTGCCAGTCACAGCTGAACAGATTGCAGCAATTGACGCAATATATCCCAATATGTCTGGATCCTTGGGTGTTCCATTACTCTTTCAGTTGATGGAGTTCATATACGCAGATCTCATTCCAGTAGGAGGCACCATCTATATGCACCCAGTGGCATTTGCTAGCTGGATAGGAATGCTTGTCACCTCATTGAATCTCTTCCCGATTTCACAGCTGGATGGTGGGCATGCGCTGCGAGCAATAGTTGGTGGAAAGAATCACAAGTATGTCGGATGGGCAGGGATTGCAATCCTGTTGATCGCGGGTTTCTACCTGATGGCCATTCTGATCCTATTCATCTCTCAAGGCGGAGAGCATCCTGGACCACTTAATGACACAATCGAGATTCCATTTTGGAGGAAAGCGCTCTTCATCGTTTCAATGATAATCCTTGTCCTCTGCATCCCACCACTCTGGGAGATGGTCGGCCTCTTCTGAGGCGGCTGGCCTGCCGCTTTTTACTACAATAGTAGCAATCCCGCTGCACTCGATGAGTGGCTTATCTGTGATGTCGTTCGATTGTGAGTCCTGTATTATCCAATCTTCGTTTCTGTTAATCATTTTGAATGGCCAGCTATCTTGACATGCCTCACGGTAGGTACTATCGTAGGTACCGTATACCACATGTTCCACTACTTCACCCATGCTTTTCTCACGAACAACCCGAGCTATCTTGGATGTGTCGAAAGGTACAGGAGCACCAACAATCTCTTCTGAAGCTAAAACCTCGCAGCAGGCGATGACCGAAACTACGATAAGGACAACTAGCGCTCCAAGAAAGATGCCCAACATAGTGGTTTGATTTGCATCTGTAATGGTTGCCAGCAAAGGTAATACTTCATACACAATAATTGCCCATGACAGCAAAAAGAGAGCGAAGATAGCGATACATTTCGATCTTCGAGGATTCCTCTTTAGTAGTGGTCCTGATACTGGTTTTCGATTTCCACTCAAATTATGCCCGAGACTAGGTTCACATCTGAGCTAATAGTCTTTTGGCATCCAATTCTGATTTCGTCTGTTCACGAATTGAGAATTCAAGGCAGTCAACTTTGGAACAACAATCATGGATCTTCCTACGTTTATGGTTCCGGGTTTCCTGCAGAATTCCAACTCCCATTGCAGGTAGGCCTTCCATGTTTCAGAATTCTCCATCTCCTTCCTAAATCCTACTTCAGTATGAAACCTGTCAGAGAGGAACGGACAAGATGATGCCATAATGATATCGCATGGATGTTTCTGAAGCAGCGATTATAGCTGAGATTGGCGAGTGCTGGGGGGCTCCTCGCCCCTCAACTATTTCTCTAGAATATAATCTTCTTCGTCGATATCCCACTCTTCTGGGATTCGCATGACACCGAGCTCAAGAAGTCGGCCCATTACCTTTAGGGCTGCTTCGTCAATCTGTGGCTCGAACTTGGCACCGGTGATTACCAGCTTTCCTGAGCCGAATAAAAGGATGACAACTTTGGGGTCTCTCATCCTGTAAATCAAACCCGGGAACTGCTCAGGTTCATAGAGCGTGTTCTCTAGCTTCATGGCTGCCAACTCAAGATTGAGCTCCGCACCGAGGCTGGCACTGGCTACGATGTTCTGAACAACGATGATTGGCTTGCCAGTGATCTCTATGCCTGCCTCTTTGATGTTTTTCACGATTTTATTGACAGCGCGCTTTGCCTCCTTCTCACTCTTTGCGCCTGTGCACACCATCTTTCCTGAGTTGAAGATCAATGTGGCTGTCTTTGGTTTCTTCAGACGGTATACAAGTCCGGGGAACTGCTCTGGGTCGAACTCGACGTTAGGCATAGTAGCTGCAATCTCGTCAAGGTCTAGCCTCTGATTGAGAATGACAGAAGCTACGACGTTCTCTATTTTGGTCTTCGGTTTTGGAACGGGCATTGAAAATCTCTCCCTTATAAAGTATATAAGGCCTCCAGATTTTCTATTTAAAAGCCTTATAAAGCTGATGTACAAGGATGTTCATTTCGTCGAATGATTTGCACACTGGTAATGTCAACTGGTTTTTATTAAGAAACATCGCCTGCCTCTGCATGCAGTCCTCTAAGCTCGAGTCATATCTGAAGGGCCGGATGCCTGAATTAGCATATGCAAGTGTTAGTCAGTTGGTGGAGATTACAGATGGCTGGGAAACCGAGATCTATTCATTTAATGCGGAAACTGCTAAAGATGGCGAAAAGAATGTCGAGAAGTTAGTCCTTCGAATGTATGCGGGCCCGTGGGCGAAATATAAAGCGAGAAAAGAGTTCAGCCTTCTCCAACGCCTTCACAAAGTAGGGTATCCTGTGCCAAATGTGGCTCTAATAGAAGAGGACTCATCGCATCTCGGTCGACCCTTCATAGTCATGGAGAGAATTGAAGGAAACTCAATGTGGAGTCTTCTTGAATCGGAGGAATACAATCAAGATTCTCCTCTTTATCATTTGTTCTCAAGGCTATTTCATGACCTCCACAAACTGGATTGGCGTCTACTTGCAGAAAATCCAGAAGAGTTCCAAGGACTCGACTCAAAAAAAGCCGTTTGTCGGTGGATTGAGAAATTCGAGAGTCGGGCAAAGGAAATCGGTAGACTGGAAATCCTCAAGATAGTTGAGTGGCTTGAAAGAAACATCGATGGAGTAGCATTCGAGGAACTCTCTCCAACGCACAATGACTTCCACCCGAGTAATATCTTGATGAGTAGAAGCGGAGAGCCCTTTGTTATAGACTGGACTGCTGCTGACGTCATGGACTACAGAGTTGACCTAGCTTGGACTCTGCTTCTAGCGAAGATCTACATCGGAGATTCAATGCGTGACACGATTCTTGGTGCGTATCAAGAAGCGAGCCAGAAGATGGTAGACGATATCCATTTCTTTGAAGTCGTTGGTGCTCTAAGGCGGCTGACAGACATTCTGGTTTCTTTGGATGTTGATTCTGAGGAAATAGGTTTGAGAGATGGAGCAGCTGAAATGATTCGAGAACAGCTGGCTCAAAACATGACTCTTCTGGATATTGTCAAGAATCACACAGGATTGGAACTTCCTGAAATTCGGAAGCTTATGGCTGGAGAGAAGATCTAGCTCTCAATGACTAGTCCTCCCTGAATGCATCTGCCCAGGTCGGGCTTCTCTTGACCGAGGGTATTTCTTCAAGAGAATGAAAAATGACCTTGCCTTCCTCGGATGCTCTCTGAAGCTCGATTAATGCTCCTTTCGACTCTGCTAGCAGGAAGAGCGCATCACAATGATCAAGCCATGGAGCATCCCACAGCATGTAGTCATTCCAGTCCATTGGGACTCCTAGTTCATTGGCTCGGAGGTCCACCCAATGTAGTAGGTGGGGTATGATAGGAAAGTGCCCCTTCTTCCAAATATGAATCCCTGCATCTATAGCCTCCTGGACATTTGCCTCTGTCTGTCGCATCGCATCTGCAGTATAAGGGCCTGCAATATAGATCTTCAAGCTCTTCATTGTTCTCCACTTACCCCATTGAATCCCAACAGATGAACACATCCATCCACTATAACCTATCGAAAATACACCGAGCGCCTTATCTTCGATGATACCTTCAATCGATACGCTTCATTGGCTCTCTCGAGACTTCCGCTCCTGTTTCCATCGAAATGCTGAAGGAATTGCATTTCTGAATCTGGCTAGCTTGGATTTTGAGATGGCCTAGAGATGCTGGATTTTCCCTAAAACGACAAATGGTTAATGACTATCACTATGTTCTTGTTTTCCTAAAGGATGAATGATTCTTTATCAAAGAAGAATCACTGCACTCATCGATATGGCATAACCCAGAGTTCCACCAATCAAGATAGGTACAACCATACTTCGGTCTGCTGATTCTTTGAGATAAGCTGCAAGTACTATGGATAAAATCAAACACAGTGCTGGTAATGCAATGATAGAGAGTCCAATTCCCCACAGATCTAGAAGACCAATATCTCCGAAAACACCTACAATATAGAAATTAGTCATCAATGTTATGGACAGATTGAAGCTGCCTAGTTTCAGAGGATACTCCCAAACACCTCCTTTTAGGTTTCCGTAAGCCCAGAATGACAGAACATAGATGAAAACTGCAATCTCAGCTATAGGGAATCGTCCAGAAATCCAGAGGATATCAAATGAAAGAGCAACAACAATTAGGATCATCTGAAATACTTCATCGAATCTTTCTTCCCTGCTTTTTTCTGTCAAATCCGAATGCAACTCCTTCAGTCGCTAGCTGCTTCCAGCTACAATAAACTATCGAACATTAAACAATAGATTATCGAATTATTCTTGTTCCGATATCTGGAACATGCGTTTTGCATCTATGTACTCCAGTAGATTGGTAAGCATTATGAGAATCTGTTTGGCGTCATCACTCAGGATTTGATTGGTTGCAGCTGTATTGTGAGCTTCTATCCAGATTCTTTCTCGAGCCTGCAGCAATGATTCTTGCTCCTTCTGGTCAATCTTTCCATCACTGAGCGCGTTTCCGAGAACCTCACCATACGCTCTAATATCAAGAACGATTCTATCGATGAGGATTCCTTCCTCATCAGTTATTACTCCATCATCCAATGCAGCTTCTCTTAGCTGACTCCAGACATATTCCGTAACCGGATCAAATGACCAGCAGCAAGGTAGACTCAGTGGTTGTATCGCCTGAGTATCCATCAATTTACTCGGAAATATTGGACAGCACACCTCAATTGCTTCAGTGCTTAGCTCTTGAACCGTTTTGTGTCTGTAGATTGCGAACGCAGTAATGCTTGAACCAACCAATCCATTCGCAGCAAGCACCAGTACTGTTGTTTCTAGTCCTAGTTCCTCTATCAATAGGCCACCTATTGGAACAGCGAATATGCTAACGATCATTGTTAAGGTGGGGATGAGTGAGTATACTGCATTTCGATTCTCATTTGGAATCACATCCAAGTAGAACCGTGGTCTTAACACATCAGCCAGGTATCTTGGGCTGAATGATATTGCGAAAGTTAGGGTCATTAATAAAACAGACA
>JBHLQK010000107.1:0-10229 GCA_048884925.1 Candidatus Thorarchaeota archaeon | reverse complement strand
TCCTATGTCCTTTGAAACCGACATAACTACCACACCAAGCCAGATGGCAACTCCGAACAACGGGAGCATTATGAAACCGAATTCGATTATGGACATGTAGAGCCATATCGGTGACAGTGGGGCAACAGGGAATAGAGGATTAGGCATTGTCGGCATCACAAAGAGAAAAATCGAAGCTATTGCTAGAGCAATAAATGGAAGGCCAAATAGAAAGCCCCGTGCGCTACTCATCTTGTTGGTCAGATTTTCGAGATAGATCTCGTACTCATCATCATCGATTAGGAAAACATAACGGATCTCTCTGAGCCTCTTGTCCAAGGTCCTATAGTAACTGTAAAGGAAGAAGAGTCCAACAGTGATTAGTAAGGAGAAATCCAACTGCACCAGATGCATGAATGAGAAGAAGACCTGTGTTGTCAGTCCTGTTAGCAGTGCAAGCAGAAGAAAACCGGCATAAGTCAATACACCTACGAGTATCATCGCATAGCTGATTTTCATTGGTACCCTTGAAATCAGAGCTACTACAGGGTGCATCCTAGAACTGGATCCATAAGTCCCCTTTTGCATCTAACTCAACTCGCCAAAAGAGTACTAGATGCCAACTTCCTTTTCAATCTTGCATAAGACTGCTCGGACGAGTACGATTTGTAGATATTCGGATTGTTCCGGAATCAAAAGTGGTGTGCTCGCCTGGATTTGAATTTCCGACCACGTTCGAACCAGAACGCAGTTCCCGGTCTCCTACTGAATTAGAATTGGATGCGGTCGCTAAATCCGCAGCAGGGATTCATCTTTAACATAACAAAGGGTATGCGTACCTGTCAACTTGTGTTCCAAGCTGTGCCGGGATTTGCTCTTGAAGTTGTAGACGAGCTGGAACCATGGAGCTTATCTCAATCCGAGTGTATTAGTCATATGGGTGGTTCATATGGTTGGTTCTGTCCACATGGGTGGCTCGTTAAGTGATCACTATATGAAAGACTACGGATGTTCGTGTTTTGGAATCATTGTGACATTTATCGTGATTATTGTGATCATTTTCTTTTGGCCCTCAGCTTTTGCTGGTCAAATCATAATCACTGGAACACCAATTGACTACGTGTTCTCGGGCATAGCCGTTGTCGTACCAATTGTGGTTCTTGTTCTTATTGCGCGATGGTTCTCAGAAAATCGTGGAAATCCCCGCCTAGGGAAGGAATTGCAGTTTTGAGCAAGATGCCGTGAAAAAGTGATTATTTGGGATTGAAAATGTGGTGCATCCAAACACTGCAAGAAATGGAAATAGCATTGGTTTCCATGATTCACTACCCTCCCTCACTTACTATCAACAAATCGGAACACTCTTTGTTATGAGTGAAACAATGCACTACTTCAAAAGGAATCATTGTATAAGTGGCTGTTTTGAGAGGCTAAGAAGTGGTGCGCTCGCCGGGATTCGAACCCGGGCCGGATCCGTTCTACGGTTCCGAGGGATAAACCCCCGCTCAATGGCAGGGATCCATCATAGCCCCTAGACAACGAGCGCACTGCTGAGCCGATGACTCTGGTGAGCGAATTTAAAGGATTCGCTACGTTCCACCCACGATTCGATTGAAGAGTGAGTGCTCGATGTTTCCTCCGCTCACAACACATACCACCGTCTGGTCATAGAACCGTTCAGGACTCTTCAGCAACGGGCTTATCGAGGTGGCTCCTGCTCCCTCAATAACTTGTTTCTGCTCCGACCAGAGAAGACGGATACTATCTGCAACAGTTTCCTCATCCACCAGTACAATGTCATCAACATACTCCATGCAGACATCAAGAGTCATTGATCCTGGCTCGACTCCTCCTAAGAATGCCTCTGCGAGTGTGTCTGTTTCTTCAACCTGAAGGACTTCTCCGGCTTTCCACGACCAATACATTGTAGAGGACCCTTCTGTCTGGACACCAATCACCTCGGTGTCTGGCCTCAGGCTTTTGACAGCAACGGCAATTCCTGCTATCAGTCCGCCGCCTCCAACGGGTACAACTATCATATCGAAATGCTCAATCTCATCTATTATTTCCAGTCCTATAGTGCCCTGTCCTGCAATTACAGAGTAGTCATTGTAAGGACTGATGTAAGCTCGTCCTTGGGTCTTTGCCATTTCCCTTGCCTTGGCCTCTACCTCGTCGAATCCGCCTCCCAAGACAATCTCCACATCATATTTCTGCAGCTTCTCGAGCTTGGCCTTTGATACCTCATCGGGGACAACAATGGTTGCAGAGATGTCCAGCTGTTGAGCAGCATAAGCTACGCCCTGCGCATGATTTCCGGATGAAGCAGTAATAACACCTCTTTCTCGTTCCTGGAAACTCAGCTGTGACATCCTATTGAAAGCGCCACGCATCTTGAAGGTGCCAGTGTGTTGCTGATTCTCAAGTTTGAGATAGACATTCCCCTCACACTTCTCGCTAAGTGATTCTGAACGAGCAACTGGTGTCTTCTTGGAAACCCCTTTGAGTGTCTTCTGGGCCTGTTGAATGGCATCAAGATTGATAGTCTTCACTGTGCTCACACTCATGACGCTATGTATTCAATAGCTTTGTGACATGCCCTAGGCCATTCTCCCTGGCCTGCTTATACACTACGTGAGCAGCTGCGATGTCTTGAGCGGCGAGTCCAGTGGAATCAAACAACGTTATCTCCTTGTCAGACTCACGCCCCGCCTTTTCCCCAATGAGTATCTGTCCTATCTCCGCATGCACATCATCTTCAGTGATGAGATTCTGACCTAATGCATGCTGGATCTCACCGATTTTGCGGCACTGCGCGAGGCTGTCCACGACGATTTTGTCCGCCATTGCTACAATATGAGGGTCTAATTCCTGCTTACCGGGACCATCAGCTCCAATCGCATTGATATGAACCCCTTCCGATATCCAGTCCTTCTTGACTAGGGCTTTTCGAGAGGGTGTCACGGTCACTATGATGTCTGCTCCGCGAACAACGTCCTCAACCTCTGCGAATGCATTGACCTCTATCCCAATCTTTTCTGCCATCTCTCTAGCGTAATTTTCTGCTGAGTCCTCCAAAATGTCCCAAGCCCGTACCTCGTCAATCTTGAAAACCTCCTTCAGTGCTAGCACCTGCATTCTCCCCTGAGTGCCGGTGCCCACAATACCTATGGTCTTCGAGTTCTTTCTTGCCAGAACGTCAGCCGCAACAGCACCAGCAGCACCAGTGCGATAAGCAGTGATATGTGTCCCATCCATCACTGCAATGGGCATACTTGTCTTCAGGTCCATCAGAACAATTACAGCAACACCTGGGGGTAGTCCCAGTTTGTGGTTATCATAATAGCCACTTGCAATCTTTGTCCCGATGATCCCAAAATCCTCAACGAACCCTGACTTGATGTCGACTTCCCCGTTGTATTGTTTGACATCCAGATGTACAACTGGCGGCAGCTGTACCCTTCCTTTGGCGAACGCGATATACGCGTCACGAACCGCTTGGATTGTCTTTCCCATGGGCAGACAGGACTGAACTTCGTCCTGCGACAGAATGAGTACTTCTGACATGAGCATCGTCATACCTTTGAAATGGTATCTAAAGACTCTTCAGGATGGAGTCCTTCCAGTGTGAAAGCTCATGCAAAGAACTAGGGCGGAGAATAGACAAATGACAAATGAGCCGCACCGTCCTCGATATGAATGGATTGAGGTTACGAAAGGCATTGGGATCACATTCGTAATACTTGTCCATTCAATGATCCCTTGGCTTAATCCCGTGACAATTCATCTGAGTAGTTTCACCATAGCAATTTTCTTCGTATTGGCTGGACTCACTTACAACAATGATCGACATCGAGGAAACCTTCGCAGCTTCTTGGTATCTCGAGGAAAACAGTTCCTAATTCCATATTTCTTCCTCTACATGATAATGATGATACTGTTTCTACCACTTTCGTCCAATATTGAATCAGCTTTTACCCCGACAGAAATCTTCCTATGGTTTCTATACGGGAACGGTCCTCCTTTGTCAGCTTCTCATCTATGGTTTCTTCCAGTGCTCTACTTCGGACTGGTTTTATTCGTAATCGCTGACAGAGCTATGCAACGATTTCCTTATCATTCGAGATGGATTCTTGCAGTGCTCTTTCCGGTCATTGCCTTGTTTATTCAATCCCTATTTGCTCCAAATCTCGTGCCCTGGAGGCTGAGTAGTGTATTTGTTGCTGGAACATTCGTGTTCTTTGGCAATGCGATACGTCATTATAGGGGTTTAGAGCATTGGCTTTCATCGTCAAGAGCACGTGACATAGCAGTCTTTCTTTTGCTATCGGTCTTGCTAGTGCTAGTATCCGATTTCAATGGGTTCACTGACATTGCGGTCGACAACTTAGGGAGAAGTCTTTTCATTTACCTGATTCCAGGCACCATTGGAACCCTTCTGGTCCTCTCAGTATCGAGCGCGCTAGTATACTCCAATAGATTCAGGAAGGTCTTCATGGCTCTTGGAAGGAATTCTCAAGAGCTATACGAGATTCATCCGGTCGCTTTCTATCTGGTTCCTGCTATAGCTGTCCCACTTGCTCTACCACTCATTGGTCTTGAACACAGTATTCTCTTCTGGCCTCTACGGTTCGTTCTTGGAATCGGCCTTGGCTTTCTATTGACGAAATACGTGATCACAAGGAATCGTGTTCTGAGCGTACTCTTCAGAGGATCCCCGAGAGTTAATTCTTCCAGTACGTCTAACGATACTTCTCCATCAGATGTCTAATTCTGAACATCCTGAATGTTGATTCACATTCATTTGCAGTAGGCTTTCTCCTGTCATCTTCAAGAGCCATGTATGCGCCATTCACCCAATATCCTTCTCTCGTTTCTGGCAGCCAGCTCATTGGAAACCGAAATGTTCCATGTTCTGTAGCGTAGGTTTCTATTATGTCCATCATCTGCCTGAACCATTTGCTCTCACGAGCAGTCCTGAAGGGCGCCATCATCAGTAGTATGCGAAGCAATCTTGACATTGAAGACTCGGATGGCTCTGAGAGGAAGCCTGGTAAATGGACACTCCATCCAATCTTGTATGCTCGGTCCTTATACTTCATGAGTCCATAATCCGGCTGAAGTTCTTGGTATTCTGGACTGAGTACCATGGAAACTACCGTTTCTGCCTTTTGGCGAAGATCAGGATCTGAGAGAATCTGGTCGGAGCCCGCAAATCCGAGTATGTCATAAACCCAAGGTAAGACGAGTTGCTGGTTTGGATACAGCTTCGGATCTACTAAAGCCTCATCCCCACTTTTGCCCACGTACACTAGAGCAAATTCTGGATTCCTAGCAAAAGAGTATGTCGCCTCAAGACGTTCTTCAAGCACATTACTGACCGGATCCGTGTCAGAATAGCCTGCGAACGACAGGAATGAAGCAACTAGCGTTCGCAGAAAGACTCGGAATGGGTCCTCTGTTTCATCTTCTCCTGTGTCTGTCAACCATGCTCTGTATGGGAGGGTTTTGCTGTCAAATGGCTGTAGGCCCGCACGCAATCCAAGCTCTCCTAATTTTCCCATAGTATTCTCAAACGCACCGGAGTTGGAGGAGTGTAGTTGTTTCATCCCAAAGCCTGGGGCTAATCTGTTCATCCACTCTGTGACTAATGGACTGGCAAGAAGGTCAGCTAGCACCGAGCTTACTTTTCCCACATCCTGTTCCTGTAGCATATCCACAACTAGCTGAAAGCGTATGGCCGGACCGGAATTTGCCAGCAACCACTGTGTAGCCTCTGATGAAACCATGCTACAAAGAATGGTGCTCACTCGCTTATCTTTTGCCACAGCTTTCGGCAGGGTTAAGAACACCCCGGACACGATGTAGTTTGGAGTGGAAATTGACTAATAGCCTCGATAAGTTGAAGCATGATATCATGAGTGACATCTACCAGAATAGAATGCTTCTGACAGCTTCGCGTGACAAGAAGGAAGGTTGGACCTTAATCTCTGGACTCTGGAGTCCTTTCTACATTCAACTGCGTCTGTTGAGCTCGTTTCCTGTAACATTGAAGAAAGTTGGTCAGGCGATGACTATGCTTCTTGAAGAGAGAGCTCCCAATGTAAACAAGCTAGTTGGTGTGGCCTTTGCAGGGGGTCCCATTGCGACAGCCATCTCTATTGAGTCCGGTCTACCGGCCTGTCACACTCGCAAGATGTTGGGAGTTCGGACCGAGGAAGATCTGCATAGAGCAATTCAGGAGTATGGGCAACATTCCTTGCTCGAAGGGATTCTTGAGGATGGGGATGTTCTTTGCATAGTTGATGATCTCGTCACAGGGTTGGAAACTAAACTCGTTGCACGGACACAGATTCAATCGGAGATTGAGAGACGAGGGGTTCAAGATGTCGTCTGCGATGATGTGGCTGTTGTACTAGACCGTCAGCAAGGTGCAAAGAAGAAGGCTCTGGAATCTGGAATCAGGCTCCATTCTCTGATTGATTTCATTGATGAGGGATTACCATTGCTACACGACTCTATGACTTCAGAAGAGTATAGTCTAATTGCGGACTATCTGAACGACCCATCAAAACATCAATCTAAATGACTTCTTAACACGAATTCACCATAGAAACTGATTTCTTCTAGAAAATCTTCATTCGCTTAGAATAATGAGTGTTAGAAAGGACCCCGTCCGGCATATGCTGAACCTCGCCCTAGCCACTGCACTGAACGATCTGGCCTATTACCAGCGCGAATTGGAAAAGGCAAGGATGCCAGAAGTTAGGGCTTTGTTGATGGTATTGGAGGAGTCAGAAGAGGACCTAATTGAGCGGATAGAGCATATGATGGTCGCAGGCCCTTTGGAAGGGGTAGAGAATAGCAGAAACCGCAAATCAAACTGGGATCCTCCAAATGAGGACTCCTTTGAGTTTGCCTCTCCCTTTGCTGCCAGCATTCAATTCCAGAGATGGTCCATCTGTAACGAAACCCTACAACGCAGTCTTAAAGCCTATGGCTTCTATCTCTCAATTGCCACTAGGGCGAAGTCGGAGGTCATAAGCGCGCTATTTGAGTATCTGGCATACCTGAAATCGCAGCATATCAAAAGACTCAGGAAAGTCTGTGATTCGTTTGACACATCGGATCGCACAGGATTCTCGCCAATTTCAGGCAATGCCGAATAAGAGCAGATTCCACTTCTAGCCAATACGCGTGCGTGATGTTTGCAATTCTATTTAGAACACGTGTTCCAACGATATTAATTAAGCGAATTACTAAACAAATAAATTAATAGATATATTTATAAGAATTTATACTAATGCATACAGGTACCCTCCAGGAGGCTTGTCTCAGCGGTGCCACCCGTAGCGGCTCCACTGGAAGCCAAGGGGCCAGGGGGTTCATGCATTGGAAGCAACGAGATGAGAAGAATGAGTAACGAGAATCCTGCTATAGTCCCACCCGTTCTCCTTGAAACCTATGAGGACTTTGTAACATTTGCCAGTAATGCAGCACTCGTGATGTACCATCCTGAATACTTCCACAGTCCATTTCTGGATGATCAGAAACGTCTGCGAAGAATGACTCTCACAGCTCTTGGTGTCAAGATGAATGGGGTGGCTCTTACATTCAAGTATGTGCTAACTCACGATGACCTCTGTGACCCATCAGGTACTTGGGAAGAACAGACAGCACAGGCCAACCAAGCCATGGAAGAAATAATGTCCAAGCTTGGAGCCCAAGGGAACTTGGTTCGTGGATCGCTAGATATCGAGCCCACCTTTGGAGAGGCATTAGTCCTCAGACCCTAGAGTTTCATCCATTTCCAATGCATGAGTGGCTTCAACGACATGGTTATCTGAGGAAACGCGATTATACAATTGACACATGTTGACAAAGATAGAGCCAGCTGAAGATATTGTATCACGTATCCTCCAACAGTATTCAGAGCGTCCGAGAGGATGGAGGGTCATGACCACACCTCGTGGCGAGATGCTAGTGGTCGGACCAGACTCGGCATTTCAGCTGAAACTCATCTCATTGAATCCCTTCGAGTTTGTCGGTTCAGGTACAGAGGTCAGAGACACCAACAGTGTGGTTAAGTCCGTTAGATCAACTCCAGAGTTTGGCTTCAGACCGCTGACTGATACAGATATTCAAGGGTTCATTGCGGCATTTGGCGATCCTCTTGGGGTCCAATCAAAGCTCCATGACATCATAAAGCGGGCGCCTGTATCTTCCTCTGAGCTGGGCAGTGGCTCGATTGATCATATCCTCAGTGGGCCAGTTCTAACCAGGCCTGACCTAAGCTCCCTCGGTGGGGATTTGAAGACGGTTCAGGATCGTCTAGACAAGTCTGCAATGAGTGTCTTCAGAAAGCGATATCCAATGCGCGCTGGGATGTACTTCTAGCCACTAGAATCTTATTTCCCCTTTCTCAAATCCAAGAACTTCCCATCCATCACCCTAGCAAGATACTTGCGCCCTTCCATGACCCATATGATCTGGTGTCCCTGTCTGGCCTTGTCTGCCCATTGAGATGACTTCCTAGGATTTTGCTCCACAAAGAAATATGGGCCAATTGACACAGCCCGGACCTTGGCCCTTGCGGTCACATCAATAGGATAGTGCACGCCATCTATCTCAACATCATCCGCATCGCTAAAGATGGCATCGAATATCGTCAGGGCCACACTCTCAAGGTCGTTCATCGATTCATATTGGTAGAACTTCAACAAAAACCATTCTAAGACCGTGGATTTTTCCATGGGTTTGATTCACATTCAATGTCATTGCAGCTCTATTCTTTGGCCGCAGTTTCTGCAAATGACTTCTTTTTGCCCCCTCTCGACCTCATAATCATCCCATCTCTGACAGTTGAAGCAATAGCGCTTTCCACGCATTTCATCCTTTTCAATTAGAGCTACAATCCCTGCTTTTACAGTACGCTCTCCGTCAGATTGAGAACCCCAGTCAAACCCAAAAAGGCCTTGCCTACCTCCACTTCCTACAATAGTACACAATCCTCTCTCAGCAGATTGGTCATACTCAATTACTGTTGTTAATGTCTGATCGCTACTGGTTCTCACAACAAATTCCTCATGTACATACACAGCATAGATCTTGTCACCCTCTCTCCACTCCTTCTTCAAAACGCGTGAGTAATTTCTAGAGAGGAATTCCAGAATACTTTCAATTCTTACATTGTCTAGCGTGACAGTCTGCATCCTATTCCCCAACACCCAATATGAGAATCTCTCATGTTGAAGTGCAGATTCTGTACTTATAATGCCTTTGAGCAAATGCGCAAGTCTGATTGGAAGCCAACAAGACTAGGTCGCGGTTCAACTACAAATCATTAAACATATACCTGAAACGAAGAACTCGTGCGGGTTTAATCCTCTAATAGAATGTATTTTGTGTTTCTGGTCTATATCATTTAAAAGAATCTTGGAAATGGGAATCTAATATTGCTTCTTTTCGTCAATTAATATCATAATAGAAGTCTAATACCCTGAGAAAACGCAGTTATTCTCTTGATTCTCATATAATAGCTATACATCGAGGAGGTGTATTAAATGAGTAGAAAGAATTCGATGGTGATAATCTGGAGAAAAACGCTAACTCGCGCGATAGCACCTGTGCTTTTGTGCAGTATACTTCTGTCTGCAACAGGATTTTGCTACGCTACGGAGGTTTGGTCAGATAACTTTGAAGACGGCAATTGTGATGAATGGACAATGAATTGCTGTTCTGCCGCGGATGGTGTCTTAAGGAGCACGGCAGCAGCCGGTTTTGCATGTCGCGAAAGTTCAGTCACAGAGGGCACTTGGAGTTTTGATCTGCAGGTCGGGGAGCATGAATCAGGTCCTGCAATGGGATTCGAGTTTGGTGCAGTAACCCCAACGGTCTTCTTCATGAGTACCCATCCAGAGGAGACCCCTTGGTACTTCTATAGCGTATACGCGACTAAAGTATCAACACAGACTGGCTCTATGCCAGTTGTACAGATTCGCAAGAACAGTCCCAGTGGGGGTGGAGCATTCAACACGTGGGTGAAGCTCGCCAGTCATGATCTTGAAGATGGCGATTTCGGCTGGAAGCATATTGATGTGGCACGCACATTGGGTGGACAAATCACCGTATGGCTCAATGGCACAATCATCCTGCAGGTTGTAGACACTGAAATCGACACATCAGAGTATTTCGTATTCATGGCCTGCGAAGGCATGGGCATTGATAACATAGTGCTGGATGATGTACCA
>JBHLQK010000106.1:0-10334 GCA_048884925.1 Candidatus Thorarchaeota archaeon | reverse complement strand
GGTAGTGTTACAGGCTATCTTGCAGGTGCAACCAAGAAGACTGGTGTGAGTGCGCTTCTCAGAATACTCCTCGTCGGTTTTGTTGCAGCTCAAATGGAATGGATGCCGGTTGTAATCACTATCTCGATACTAACAATGGTAATCGGGAATATACTGGCCCTTTCACAGAGGAATATCATGAGGATGCTGGCCTTCTCGTCCATTATGATGATGGGTCTGCTTTTTGTGGGGATCGCAGCTGGCACGGCCTTCGGCGCAGCAGCTGCCATGTTCACTGCTTTTGCTCATGCCCTCATTAAGACTGGCGCTTTCATCCTTGTCTGGGCATTGGCAATCTCGATAGGAAAAGAGGTCACGTATGATGACCTGAAGGGACTCAGCTCAAGAGCTCCGATGGTTGCTCTTCTGATGGCCATAATGGTGTTTGCTCTTGCAGGTGCGCCATTCACAGCAGGATTCTGGTTCAAATGGTTCTTGCTGCCTGGTGCAGCAGTGGATGCTGGACTCTGGTGGCTGGCAATAATCGCAGTTCTGAACTCCGTGTTTGCCCTTGGATACTATTTGAGAATCCTCAGATACTGCTACTTCATGGAGCCAGATGACGGAACGATCATTCGAGTACCGTCGATTCCATTGGTTGCAGTAGTGCTTGCAGTAATCGGTACCATTGTCTTAGGAATATTCCCCGGACTGATTCTGGATTACGCAACAGCAGCTGGCGGACTTATTGTACCATAGCTACGTCCGCATCAGCATAGGTTACCAAATGGCAAGTGACTAACCAGAAGGAAACTCAATGAATTAAGTACCTTTGACATTCTCACTTTAGATGCCCTAGTGTTCGTTACTAATCCCTGACATCTCAGATCATTTGTTGGGCGCAAGTCGCCATCGATTCAACCGGGCGAGAGATATAGGGGCCAGCCTGTTCTTTCGCCCACCATTTCTCATTCTATAGTTATTGATCTGTGTTTCCGTAC
The DNA here is from genome assembly GCA_048884925.1 of Candidatus Thorarchaeota archaeon. Lineage (GTDB taxonomy): Archaea > Asgardarchaeota > Thorarchaeia > Thorarchaeales > Thorarchaeaceae > SMTZ1-83. Next base: position 9,354 of record JBHLQK010000106.1, on the reverse strand, counting down.
TCCTAGGGTTATGAGATCAGTGAACAGGCTTTCCACGTTCTCTCCCGTCTTTGCGCTCGTTTCAACGTGGATGATATCCAACCAGTCGCTTAGCATCTGGCCAGCTTCAGGAGGCACCCGCCTATCCTCCAAGTCTATTTTGTTTGCTACAATAGTGACAACAGCATTTGGATTCACTGACATGAAATTTGAATACCAGTCGTATACATGCAAAAATGACCTTGGATTTGTTACATCATAGACGATAAATGCGATGCTGACTCCTGCCATGTAGCGCAGCCTTAGTTCCTTGAAATCAGGTTGTCCTCCGAGGTCCCAAAGTACTATCTGTACAGGAATGGTTTTGTCTTCAGTCAATGCAATTTGAAGATTCTTTATTGCAATGTTGGTTCCCATTGTTGCTTGATAGGACTCGCCAAAGCTGTTCTCGGTGTATCTTACTATGCAGCTTGTCTTTCCTGAAGCCGCGTCGCCAAGAGATACCATCTTGAACATATAACGCGGAGTTCTTTTTGACAAGCCTAACTCCTTCCCGGAATATCCTCATTTGCTGATTAAAGTCCAACATATAATGGCATTTCTGACATACAAATTGAAACCACTTCGAGGACTCTCGAAGTTCATCTTTTTATAATGGATTCGTGGCCACGGGCCAGACAAGAAACGTGTGGTGATGGAGCATTGGTGCTTTACGCTGACACTACAGAACGAAAAGGGTGGATAGTTGGATACTACTTGCTCATTTGTCTGGTTGGATTCAGCATTCTATTAGGCTCTCCCGGCCCAGTCATGCCAATCTCTCTCGGTGAACCAATTGAAACAGGGAACTGCCTGTCGGAACCGGGAATGGGTGGCGGTGATATCACTAATTGTGGAAACAGTCCCTGTCATCCGACTGAGTACACTGCATGGAGTATGACTGGTCATGCCAATCATATTGTTGAGATCAATGCGACACATGTATTGATTGGTGACATTGCTGTGAGCTATTCATTATTCGATACGGAATGTGCTGCATGCCATACGAGTGGCTATGATAACGACACGGGCAATTATAACGACATTGGTGTTGATTGTCGTGCTTGTCATGATGAGTCATGGTCTGAATGGTCAGATTATTCTGGCGCGCTCTGTACTACCTGTCACAATGAGAATGCGCCTGTAGGGATACACAATCACATAGGATCCCAAAATCCATCACATGCAGACTCACTTACTGATCTTAGGTCAAGTACTCAAGCTTCGTCGTCTTGCATGTACTGTCACAGTACTGAGGCATTCATATATTTTCGAAATCCTGATCTCATCTCAATAATGTCACCTGCCGTGAATATATCTTTTCCAGTAGACGGCTCATACAATGAGATTTCTTGTCCAGCCTGTCATGCAGTTCACGCAAACTGGTCTTCTTCTCCCTCTATGATTCGGGCAGAGAATGGTACTTCGCTATGTGGTATTTGCCATTCTGGTGCTGAGCAGCCAATGTACGACATATGGACAGGAAGCTCTCATCATCTTGCAGGAGTGGTTTGCATTGACTGTCATGGGTATGATGTATTTACTAGTGGTTCTGTATTCATGAATCATACTTTCGATGTAGATCCTCTGACTGCATGTGGACAAAGTGAGTTTTGTCATCAAGGTATGGAAATCTATGTTCTTGGCCAGCTGCAAGTCATTCAGGATACCTATGGCGCCTTGACAAGTGAAATACTGGATCTTGCTAATTTGGTAGAATCTCAGGTGGAGGCTTATGGTGTTGTTTCAGATGCGAACTCCACTATCATTGATATGGCAAATTCAGCAGTTGATGATGCACGCAGCACAGTGCAAGTCTTGGATAAAGATAGATCTCATGGAATACATGATTGGAAACAAATCTCCAATTCACTCAATACTGTTCATCGTGAATTGCTGCGAGCCAGAGCTGCAATCCTTGAAGCAGAGTCCATAGTAAATGATTTAATTTCTGGTGAGATTGATGTGACAACGCATTCAGTTATTGTGACCCATTACATCGAGCCGCCTCCAGGTATGAGCGAAATCTCCTTCGTTGGTGGAGCTGTGGGTGGTTTCATGATTTCAATTATTTTGGGCATCATTGTGGGCAGGAAGTTCTTTCGTGAGTAGGAAACACTACGGGATTCGGGATTGTTTAAGAACATTGGAGAGTGCTTGAGCCGCTCTCTCTGGACTAGAGAAGACAGGCACTTTCCCTCGCTCCAGTTTATCCTTTCCTCTAGGAGGTGTACAAACAGGTGAATTCAAGACTGCCACGACCGTTTTATCCGAAGTGGAAGTCTTTTCAAGAATCGCATCAATGGGTACTGCTCCGCCGATGTCTTCTTGATAGTTGGGGGAGAACACTATCATCACTGCATCATATTGAGCCTCGTCCATTATCAAATTGAAGGCTTCTCCGAAGATGTCAGGATTAGCCCATCCTTGTGCGAGTAAGTCCACGGGGTTGGTTATTTCAATCTCCACAGGCATCGATAGCATTTTCTGAATAGCCGATGATACTTCCTGCGTAGGGGGTGGTAGTGCAGCACCCTCAGTTTCGAGTATTTGTGCCGCAATAAGTGAAGGCCCCAGTGTGTGCGTCACAATGGCTACATTTCGTCGGGCTGGATGGGTTCTACAGATAGAAAGAATCTTGGCTGTGTCAATCATTTCAGTAACTGTATTTGTTTCGATTGCGCCACTCTGCTTTGCAGCAGCTGAATACAGCTCGTGCCGACCTGCGAGACTTCCTGTGTGACTCAAGGCAGCTTTTCTTGAAGTAGGAGTTTTACCGACCTTATACATGATGATGGGTTTGCTCTTCGTTATGCGTGCCATCTCTTTGTACATGGATCCGGCGTGTTCAGTACCTTCAACAAACAGACAGATGACCTCTGTGTTATCATCATGACCCAAGTAACTAATCATATCATGAAAGTCAATATTTACTCTGTTTCCAATGCTGGCGAATTTCGCAATTCCCAAGCCCGCATCAGCCGACTCATAAAGCATGAGCCCTGCTACGCCTCCGCTCTGACTGACAAGAGACACTCCTCCTTCTCGAATTGGAGCTGGGTGTGGAAAGAAAGTGGCGTTTAATCCAATACTCGGGTTTCCGGCGCCCAGACAATTGGGGCCAATGACGGCAATCTGCGCAGCATCTGCTATATTCTTGACTCTCTTCTGATGTTCCTCTCCGATTGGACCCAACTCCTTGAATCCTGCAGAGAACACGATTGCCCCTGCTACTCCAGCTTCTGCGCAATCTGAAATAGCTGAGAGTACGTGCTGAGGACCTAATGCAATAATGGCAAGGTCAATCTCCTCTCCAATATCTGAAACACTGAAATAGCACTTCATACCCTCAATTGTGGAGTGACGGGGATTAACCGGATACTTTCTTGCATTGAAGTCCCTGAGAGCACGTAATGTAAGTGCTCCGAGCTTGTTCGGTTGATTTGAAGCCCCAATTATGGCGACAGACTTGGGATTAAACAGCCTGTCCAGCGAGGCAACCTTCCAGCTCAAACAATACTTCCCCCAGAGGTGTCTTTCAAAATATGCCTAATTTTGTCAATTATGATGAGACGGATTTCCTCCGAAGCTTGTTCGTAGTCTGAAAGAATCACTTTCTTTATTGAGTTGCTCTTAGCGAGCTGGGCCATATATTCTTGGATTTGGCGTGTAGATAGAAATTCCTTCTCCCTCACCCTAGCATCAGCTGAAACAGTCTTGAGTCCAGCTGCAGTGTACTTGGCTAGGAACATAGTACGATGAGCTGCTTCTTCCGGATGGATTAGAATCTCGAGGATACCCGGACTAAGGCTTTCCAGACTACCTGGGAGGACATGCACACCTTCCACCAGCCCTTCGGTCCCCTCCTGCACCAATCTTTCAACTGCAGTACGGATTGCAGGCTCTATCAATTCGCATTGAGCAAGATAGCCTCTGATTAGCGGGCTGAGTACTTCAGGACCCGTTTGTCGGTGTCTATATGCTTGGTAGGTATGGCAGTAAAGTTCTGGGTGCGCTTCTGGAGAATGAATCCCTCTCAGTACCTGCCTCACAGTATCAGTACTAATGATTCTGGTGACTGAAAGATGGGCAATGAATTCCAAAGCTAGCATAGATTTCCCAGTTGCTGAAGCTCCCTCAATGACCAATATAAGTGGTGGAACGTCTGATACGGTTCTCCTGAGTGTTTCATATCTAACGAGCAGGTCATAGTCTGCCAAGAACGACTCAGGAATTAGTTTTCGGATATCTGTCGCCAATTCTTCCATTGAGATTCTCTTTTCAGATGCCGCACCATGACTAGTCAGCTTTAGCAGGATGTCTTCAGTATCAGCACGTGAGAGTCCTGCAGTCAGAAGCCTGCCACGAATAACAGCCAATGGATACGGTATGGGATCACCGTGGTAGTCAATTTTCATGCAAACTTCTATAGGCAGATAACCGACTCAAAAGCCCTTCCATGAGCAGTATCCCTTTTCTTCTCTTCCTGTAGTTCCCCTGAAGGATCTACCAGACTTGGTACGTGGCTTCCTTCGCTGCGGTTTTCTTCCTACAAAGGGTCTGCTCATATCAACGGACTTGTTCACAATGTCGATTAGCTTAGTACTCTCAACGAATTCCCCTAGCCGGCTCCGGTGAATGCACATGCACTCATCATACTCAATAACGTAGCCTTTTGTTAATAGATACGTATGACCCTCTTGAAGCGAGTCCACATCATCATCCCAGATTGTCATGTTGATTATGGCGGTTGAATCACCAATTACTGCGTTCTGTACAAGATGTCTTCTGCCAGTTTTGTTTGATCTTATTTGTCTAGCCTGACCCAACGAGACTACTTTCAGGAGCAATGCCACAGAATTGCATTCAGGAGTCAATTCTGCAATACTCGTCAACTCAGGATTCGATTCTTCTTCATCTGGTATTCCTGTATGAGAAACCATCTCCATCATCTTTAGGTTAGATAGAAGATGTCTAAAGAACTACTACAAGAATCAGAACTCTCCGTTTGGAAACGTGGCAAATCCTATCCATTCATAAGTCAGTTTCACTATAGCAAAAATCCGAGAGAGGAGAACCCAAGGAAGAGTGGTAAGTGACAACTACTATACTCGTTGTTGATGATGAACCCGAGATAGTAAACATCATCGCTGAGTACCTTCGCAGATACATAGATGATCTTGAGGTGGTTTCCGCACTTGATGGCGAGGCAGCGCTGGAGAAGATATTAGAACTGAAGAAAGAGGGCAGATTACCCCAACTGACCTTGATGGACCTTAAAATGCCTGTCATGGATGGAATCAGTTGCACTGAGAAACTAACAGAGCAAGGTGTTGAGAATGTGCATATCCTCACTGCCTATGTAGATAGAGATCTCATAAGTAAGGCGGTTGCTGTTGGAGCAAAGGGGCTTCTCATGAAGAGCGAAGGCCTTCGAACTGTTGCGGCGAAAGTTGCTGAAATGATTCGCTTGATGAGACCACAGTCCTGATGTCTCTTTCAATAGTGAATCAATCTGCATAATCCTTTTGTGCTCAAACCAGAGTAGTACTCATCCCTCGAGTAACCAGGTGATGATCTTAATATGCCTCGCTTCCGCCGAAGAAGACTACTGGTCGGCTTTCTAGCCATTTGTGGAATTGTTATTCTCGCAGGCACCGTACTCGCTTCAGCTCAAGAACCTCCTGAGGGGTGGTTCGGAGACAACGAGCACCTGCATGCGCGAATTCTAATTAATGGAGTCAGTATAACCGATGCGAATGAGACACAGGCAATACCAATGAGCCTTGATACTGATACGACCATTTACTTAGAAATCGATGTCATAGGAACACAAGGTATACATCATCTGAAGGGTGGAATAGGGTTTTGGTATCAGAGCATCAAGGTGTTTGAAATCGGGATTGCTCAAGCAAATCTAGAATCTCTCATGGAGCCTGATGACCCTATACCTCCAGTTACAGGAAGCTTTGCCTTAGGCGATTCTCTATCAACGGAATTTGCGGGAATCTCGATTGATGTTATCACCGGGAAATTCGAGGCCTCAGTAAGTCTTTACTATCTATTGGAGGGAGAGGTGGATGGTGTTGATACTCCACACTCAATTGAGCAGAGATTCTTCCTTACGCTTCCTCCATCATCTGCAATAGATGCAATTACTTCGGTCGCTGGCATCGCTACAACGATCGCCACCGGAGGTGCCATACTGGGCGTAGGCCGGGGATTCAGCTCATTGCTAGAGGGCATTCAAACCGCGCACAAAATCAGGTCCATCCAGAAGAAAGCTGGGGAGATAAGATCCCTCCCGAATCTCGCGGTGCTTGGTGCATTACCTGCATTATTCTCACTTCTTGCACTTCAAGTGAAAATCAAGAAGAAGAAAGCATCAGAGGATGAGATTAGAGCATACGAGGGAGCAGAAGGCGGAGTCAGTGAATATCGAATTCGACAGCGTGCAAGGGAAATTGCACCTGAAGCTTGGGCTCGAGATAAATGTCCAAATTGCAAAGCCAAGTGGCGTCAAGATGCAGATACCTGTAAGAAGTGTAAGATTGACATAGATGATGCTGAGAGGAAATACGCTGATCTTATCGCATCCAAGGTTCCAATAGCCCTGGAGGTAATGGGGAAGAAGAAATCACTCTCAATCAGGAAGCTTGCCAAGAAGACTAAATCAAATGAATATAATGCCGGAGTCTTAGGTGCCGCATTAGTAGATTCAGAGGTCACAGAGATTCAGAAGATTGAAACACCAGTTCGAAGCTTTGTCATGAATATTGGTGGACTGGCTTTCCTTGTGCTAACTTGGCAAACGCTTCTGGGCGGCGCAGCGAGTAGTTTCCAGACAACCCTCACTGTTGTAGGAGCTGCACTTTCACTTGCGGTAATAGTCGCGCTCTACATCAGTAGGAGGTCTCAGATTCAACAGCTGAGGGTCACTCTTGATGAACAGGAAATCCCAATTGTTGAAGAAGTTGAAGCCAAAGCCAAGGTTGAACCTCTAGAAGAGGAGGCTAGAACTGCGCCCGGGGATGAGGAGTTCGCGGCAGAGGTGGATTCTGAAAGTGAGGGAGACGATCTTGAAATTGAGATTCATGAAGAATCTGTAGGCGCCTCTGATGAAGAGTACTTAGAGGATAATGAGGAGTGATGGCATCGAAGCCATCACCCCTTTGTCATTTCTCCTAGCTCTATTCAGTAGATACTGAACTCCTCCTAGTGACTGCTCCAGTGACTCTGCTTAGAACCTGTATTATCTTTGAAGCGATAAATGGAATAACAACCAAGAAGAGAACTGGCATCAGCACGATGATCGCGAGCTGGAAGCTCTGCAAGAATTCCATTGACATCACAGTGGTTGCGCCCACCACAACTAGGAACATCAGGAATTTGAGTCGGATTGAAGAACTGAACCTGTTGATCATGGAAATCTTCTCATCTTCAACGATTCTACGGGGTGTTCCTGCCTCTTCCATTCTCATTACTTTCTTGATGCCTCTGCTGACCTCTCTATATAGATTCACAACTACAACAATAATTGAAGATACATATGCGGCGAAGATTGTGGTCATTATTGTTGGAATTGTCAAATCGCCGAAGGTGGTTGATACTTCTATGATATATGCTCTGAACCAATCGATTCCAGTGCCATATGCTAGAATCATTACAATGACCACAGGCACAAAGACAAGATGCCAAAGTCCTAGGGCAATCCTTCCCCGGTTCAATGCACCTTTTATGAGTACTGCAGAAACTGCGTCTCGGTAGAGCCAAAGACCATACATGAGAACTGACATTCCGAGTAGGGCTACAGTGAGCACCAAGGCAAGACCGAGTTCTCCCTGCAAGAAGTACCAGTAGGATGCCATCAAGCCTGCACCACTGCCAAGCGCCATCAGCAAGTATATCCTATCCATCCGTTTTACTGACCTTTGAAGTCCTTCTATGGATTCATCATCGATTCTTGTTGAAGCGGAGATTCTGAAATAGACAAACATACCAACGAGACTCAATAGGAATGATAATCCTGCACCTAGACTGATGGACTGTGTAGACATCGCGAAATCCGGCACCGCGGGGTTTATTGTCACAGTTTCTGTTGTATCAGTCGCCTGCACAAACTGACCTTCAGCTGTAATGCCTACGATGAATTCTCCATATCCCTCAGTGGTTAGCACGTGCAAAATCATGGCTTCATAAGTCCCTATTACATAGGTTTCAGTAGCCTGAACAGGAGGCAAGTCCATCAAAGAGACAAACACATCCAAATCCGGAATAGGGTTGCCATAGATGTCTTGAATAGATATGACTACTTCTAATGGCTGACCCTGTGTGCCAGAGTCAGGGAAGAATGTGACATCAAAGACAAGCTGTCCAGTGACAATCAAGGCTCCTTCGAGTGCATCACCTGTTTCAATATCTTCATGATGGACAGAGACAGAATAATTGTATTCGCCAGGAGACCATCCAGTTGTCGATACGATTGCAGCATATACACCGGGAGTACTCTCTTGCATGGGATATGAGAGCGCCTTCACATAGAATGTCACAGTTGCACCAGAGACAGGTCGGTCCAGCCAGTCGACAAGTGTGAGTTCCATTGTTGTCTGGCTTCCCTGTGCAACTATATCCCCTCCCAGGGATCGAATAGATGAACGCGCACTTGCGTCTGCGAATGCTCGTATAGTGAACTCTTTTGACCATGGATTTGCGTATGTTGCATTCACATAGACTGTAAACGTGTTCTCTCCCATCAAGAAATCAGCAAGGACCGCAAACACAAAATCAGGTTCTCCTATCACACGAGTCTGAGTGTATCTTGTCCCATTTATCTCGATAGTCACGGAGGTGCCTTTAAAGACAGGACCAAAAGCGTCTTTGACGAACACATTCACTTCAAAAGTAGAGCCTGCCTCAACTCTTGGAATGAAGAATATATTAGGTTGAAGATTGCCAAAAACATCAAACTCAATCTGTCGGGCGGGATTTTCAATTATGTTATCCTTAACGACATGCAAGTCGAAAGTATGGTTTCCAATCCCTAGAATAACTGTTTTATTGAACTTATAGATTCCAGGCGTTGCTTCTTCCAAGTGGAAAATCGTGACTCCACTTCTAAGAGATACTGTCGCTCCAATAACAGGTCGACCATAGGCGTCGAAAATCTCAAACACTGCGGAAACATTATCATTTTGCTGGATAACTGTGGGGAAATCAGTAACCACACTAAGAGTTGATGCCAATGATTGAACTTGGAGGATGTGTTCTCCAGCTCCAGTACCATTCCCGTACGGATGCGTTGCGGTAGCACTTACAATACGAATGCCTGCCCGTAAT
>JBHLQK010000105.1:0-10458 GCA_048884925.1 Candidatus Thorarchaeota archaeon | reverse complement strand
TGTCAGTTTGCTGTCAATTATGATTCGGACAACTTGTGACAGGTCTTTCTCATCTTCAGCTGCAGTTTCTCTCATCACATAACCTATGGGGAACATCTCGATGCTCGTTGAATTGGGCAATCTTGTCACAAGGATAGCAACTACTTCATCCGAGATAAGCAATCTGCTTGATCCGTCTTTTCTACTCTCGGGATTTCATATGACATGTTTGTACTTGAAAATCAAAAGAAGAATCACTCCAAGAACCAACAAAATTGGGAGGGGAATGTACAGAGGCACCAAGGGATCACCATCACCTGGCCAATCAATAAGAAAGACTAGAGGTGCTGATACGATGATTGGCTGCAACTCCGCCAAGATGCCTACAAAAAGAGTTCTCTTTGGAGTGGTTTTACCCACGTATACCCTGGCCAGCATTAGTGCGAAAATGAGCCTAAGAAGTGTATAGGGCAGTGTATCAATTGGATTCCAGAGTCTGAATCCTGTGTACCAACTAGATTCAATGTAATCCCAAATCATGGCTCTGATGGAATCTGGACCTGGTCCAATATCAACACGGTATGCAAAGGGCAAAGAAACGGAAACAGCCAGTAGAACTACTGTCATCAAAATGAAGCGTCCAGTATTCTCTGACGCCAATGGCATCTTAGCTTTGAAGGAATCCGAGTTCAAGTTTCATCCTGATCCCCAGTTGCTTTGAAATGATTTCTCCTCCAAGCTCTTTCAATCATCCTCTCTCGGTTGAAGTGTGCCATCTCTCCTCCAATATTCTTTGTAGTTCCGCTGATTATAGCAGCACCCTCACTAGTGGTCAGGAAAAATACTGTTACAACCCCGCTAAGGTCACCAACTTGAAGCAATCCCACTAGTCCTAGAGCAAGTGACGTGATTATTGTCCAAGCTCCTGAAAAGAAGAAGAACCACTTTCTCTTAGTGGGAGTTGCGAGGAGGAAGCTTTCGTAATCAATTTTGAGTGTGGGCTCAACATACATACCGCGACTCATTCCGTCAATTCTTATCCCCGCCCATTTTCCGGCAATCAAACGACCAAGAGGATAATAAAAGAATGTGGCCGCCATAAGGCTTCCAAGTCGCCGCAAAAATACCCACCAGTCAGAAGCTGTCCATGCAAGAATATTGTTGGCGGTTATTGGGACCTCGAGCAGCCTCAGGTACCAGATAGTTGGACCAAGTGCTCCAATCAGAAACATGAGTGTGACAGATGGCCATAGGGGGAGTGTCCTTCCTCGTTTCGCTCTGAATAGCACGTTTCTTATTCTTGCCGCCTTCTTGACTTCATTTTCATCAGGTTTGGCGTCGCGTTTGATCTGTTTCACAATACGCCAGAATTGCCTCCGGACCTCCAGGGGTGCATTTTCAGGATCATTTGAGATAATTTCATCAATATGTTCTAGTTCTTGGAGTCGATCCGTCATCACAACCAAACGATTCTCATTGCGATGAGCTTGCTAATCAGGTGTTGCAACCACGCATACTGGCTGACATAGAGAAGAGAGAACGCCTGAAAATCAAATTGCTGCCTGCTAATCCCAATCCTTAGCAAATAGTATCCACTCATGACGCAGTTCCCAAATCAATAATGCGGAATCGGTCCCCCTTTATGGAATAGACCCAACAAATACCTGCAGCGTCAAAGAATCCTATTTCTACAAACTGCGTGCTATTATCGAATGCAATTGGTAAACCTACTTGAACCACATCATTCTGACCCCAATGACTATTCAGAAGATATTGCTAGGCTTGATTGGATAAATGGAATCGGACTGACGTCTGTTCACCTTTCCTAAAGCTTAATACTCTCCTAGAAGGACATCTCCTATTACAAAGTTGAGGAGGACCAAATATGGAAAAAGGTCATGATCAGCATATGTGTGTCTATGTCCGGCATAATGGCGTTGGCAAAATCATGGAACGTGTAAAGGGTGCGAAGTTCATGTGTGAGCACTGTGGCAGAGTTGCTAACAAGGCAGAGTATCTATGTCAGCCCACATCTGTGGATATATAGAACATTATGTTGCTGTAGCACTCAGCAACAGCTTCCATCAGGTCTAACAATCTTCTGAGAACGCGATTTCATGTTCAGCAAATGCGATTGGCGAGCTCGGCATCTGCCATCTCATCATTGTCTTCTTTGCTCAATGGACTGACTGATTATCTTCTCTAACACGGACCTATCTACATCCTCAAGCTTATTGATATACAGACATGATTTGCCAGTCTTGTGCTTCCCCAATTTTTCAAGCAAGTCATTGTATCCCTCAAAGCCGGACATGATGTATACCGTCAAACTCCTCTTTCTCGGTGAAAATCCTGTTAGCGGCATGTTACCTTCACGGCCGCTTTCGTATTTGTAGTGGTATGAGCCGAATCCCACAATACTAGGGCCCCACATTGTGGGCTCTTCCCTGGTAATCTCCTTCATCATCTCTAACAGTTCAAAACTATCCTCCCTTCTCTGCGGGTGCTCAACGCTATTCAAAAAGTCCTCTACGCTTGCATCTGTCGGCTTTGTCTTGACATCACTCATAATTATAGTTAAGTGGCGAGGTGATAAAACAGTTTCTCTTGGCCCAATTCAATTACTCGCTAGGTCAGGGGTTTTGCAGAGCTGCGGCTACCGGTAGATCAATCTGCAGAACCAGTCCTTCATAGTGTGTTATTCTAGCTCCAGCACGTTTTGCTATTGTTAGAATCGGTGTGTTGTTCGAGAGCACGTGTGCTCTCAGGTGCGTGATTCCCTTCTTGTTGGCTAATTGAGCCAGCAATTGTAGGAGGACAGTTCCAAGTCCTCTATTCTGGTATTCGTCGATGACTGTCACTGCAGCTTCAGCCACCTGAGGTTCACCTTCGCATCTCACGTAGCGGGCAATGCCTATACCAACCATTGGATCTCGACTGGTATCAAAGGCACATATGGCTAAATGGTGCTCATGATCAATCCTCTTGAGCTCAACCAATTGGTCGTCAGGAAGACTTCCTAAACTGGTCATGAACCTAAGATAGAATGAACTGTCTGAAATCTTCTCAAGCCCGTTGCGGACTTCGTGGATGTCGTCAGGTTCATACAGCCTAATTAGGACTGGTGTCCCATCCTTCAACACAACTTCGCGGCGGAACTCGGACAGCAAATCAACACCAGTTGCCTTCATCATCCCTTCGCTATATAGCTATCATAATGTGGAACCAGTCCCATCTTTATCACGATAGTCTAGTTTCATGAGGGCTGGCAACACGTGTAGATTAATCTGTTTGATTGTATCCTCAAAATGTAACACATCATCCTAAGTAGGATTGCATACTGAATTTTCAGCAGAACCCTTTGGATATCGAACACATTAGATTGATAACCATCCAGCAGATGTACCTAAGGTGATGCCACATGCAATTCGCGCAACCTGATTATATGGACACATTCTTCCAGTACATATTTGGCTTCTTTGACCAGCTGTTCTCAACACCCCTGCAACCGTATATTCAATTAGGCCCAGGTGACTGGTTCTTCATCATTTATACGATATTCTGGATCGCAGTAGTTGCAGTAGTCCGAAGACGCGGCAGTCGTAGAAGCACGTATCAAGTATAACTTGATGTCATTGAATGAGGAAACAAGAATCAATCAATATGCTATCATTCTATGACAATTTGCTATTGAGAATTGGTAGTAATCATAGAGCATCGCATTTTTCTGGCAGACTCGCAAGCAGGATAATACCTGTAGCAGGAGGACAGTTCATCATGCACAAGCGTTTCCTTGATATTCCAACTCAACTAGAAACAGAAACGCTGATTGTGAGAAAGTTCGAAAAAGGCGATGGCGCAGACCTTCTTGGTTTGTTGAATCGTAATAACAATAGAGAGATTCTAAGAGAAGCTGCAGACGAAGTAAATGATATCAAGACACTGGATGAAGCCGAAATCGATGTCAGAAAGCATGCAGCTGAGTGGGAGTCTGGCGAGAGATTCGTGATGGGGATTTGGCTGAAATCCACGAATGAATACGTGGGGCAGATTTGGGTTGAGCCAGAGAAATGGGAGGTCCCGTCCTTCGAGCTAGGATACTATATTGATCAGGGCTACACTCAGAGGGGGATAGCAACTGAAGCGGCCAGACGCACACTCAAGTTTCTATTTGAAGACCTAAAGGCTCACAAAGTGATAATCACCACAAATGAAGCAAATGAGAGGAGCTGGAAACTTGCTGAGAGATTGGGTTTTACGAGGGAAGGCCATCATCGAGATTCGGGTATTGAGAACGGCAAGCGTTGGAGTCTCTATTATTATGGCATGTTGAAATCCGAGTTTGAAAGTGCTTAAGTGCAGGGTCCATTAGAATCAGTATCATGGACGCAGACATACGTGAGGAGCTATCCGCTCTCTTACAGGAGATGGGGCAGGACCCGGAGAATACAGAGGGATGGCTTAAGTTAGGGGGGAAGCTCTACGATGATGGCCGTCTTGAAGACGCAGTGAGTGCATATCAAATCGCACTTGAGCTAGATTCTTGCAGGGCAGATGCCTGGCGGGAGCTGGGAGCCACCTTGTTTGTGCTTGGACAAAATGAAGAGGCAGAGTCTGCCATGAAGACTGGCTTGGAATATGATTCGGACGACGCAGATTCTTGGTACAATCTCGGATGTTTCTATAATGCTAATGACAGGAATGAGGAGGCAGAGATTGCTTTCAAAGCAGCCCTTGAACATAGACCAGAAGGGCCAGATATCTGGTGCAATCTGGGAGTATTGTATTCGACTACGGGTCGCCCTGTAGAAGCGGAAATGGCATTGAAGAAAGCCATAGAGATTAGACCGGAGCATCTTGTAGCATGGCTAAATCTGGTTCAATTGCTCCATGCTGAGAGTCGCAGTGATGAAGCGGAAAAAGCATATGATACCGCAGTGGAGCATGTTCCCGGTTTTGAGAGTTTCGTTGAATCGCTTCAGGAATATGTCGACGAGAAGATAGATGATGAAAACAATGGGAGCTCCTAGCATGTGTTTCCATGCGATCGAAATCAAAAGAATGAGTCTGGCTGAGGTTTGACTTTTGCCCAGTGAGCTATCATTCTTTGAAACCCCACTCCAGAGAATTGAGCTGAGAGGACTTCCTGGAAGCGGAAAAATCATCGATGTTGGGGGAGGAGGAGAGGGACTTGTTTCCAGAATCGGGGGCACTCAGGTCTGTGCCGTGGACATTGATATGAACAAGATTCGAGAGGCGCAGATCCATGGTTTATCGTCTCAATTGCTTTTGGCTGCTGCGCAGACTCTCCCTGTGAAGGACTCTTCATTTGACATGGCTACACTCTGGTTCTCTCTAGGTTTCATGCGCGATTGGCCTGCAAAGGAACAAGTTGTTGATGAGGTTGCTAGAGTTTTGAAACCAGAAGGGCTCATCTCAATTCTTGGAGCGACTATTGATTGCTCTGAGGACAGATTCGTACTCAAAGGCGAGTTTTCATTCCCCGACGGAACAATTTCGCAGATGAGTTATGGAGTGGCAGGCCGGCAGAATCAGACCATGGAGTGTATAACTGAGATTCTCAAGCGAGCCAGCTTTGGAAGTTTATCCGGAGAGGATAATACCTACTGGTTTCGGATTGATGGTCGAAAGCAATAGACTACCCACAATGTTCCAAAAGCTTAAAGTGGGAATCGCTTGTCTGACCGGTCAACTCAGAGGCCAGGTAAAGAAAAATGAGCTTAACAGTATGGTGGAGAAGAGGCAGCAAACCAGGACTCATCTTGATTTTCCTTGGGATAGCTGGACTAGTCCAAATTCCAGTCCTTTGGCATGCGCAGACCTACGTTAATGTGTTAAGTGCTGAACTCCAACTTCTTGTTGCCCTTGGAGCTATGGCCGTCCTGAGTGGCGCATTCATCCTCATAGCAGAAGCAATGTATCGATGGGCACACATCATTTCAAAGAAAAAGAAGAGGCGTAGACAGAGAGAGAAGAATGACATCATTTCACGCCTCTCCAGATTCGCAAGATTACGAACAGATATGCCAGCATTTGTTGGAGTCGCCCTATTGACATGTATGTTCCTCATGTTCTACTTCATTCCATTCGCAATTGCTGACGGTACTAACCTTCCCTCGTCACTAGCGACCATTGCATTCCTCGACTCGCTCTTCATCTATCCGTTGGCAGTCAATGCGGCCGCAGTTCTAGCCGCTCTTGTTGCTAGCTATATGAACCATAAGATAAAGTAGAATCATCAGAGTATCAATTCTAGACCTGAAATCTTAAGTTTCATGAGTTGTGGTAATAGGTAAGGTAGTGTGTGGTCATGGTCGATGTTGGGAGCAAGGCGCCGGATTTTACATTGTTAGAGGCACCCGGAAAGAGTATCACATTGAGTGATGAAATCAAGAAGGGAGCTGTGGTTCTGGTATTCTATCCGGCTGATTTTACTAGGGTATGCACAGAGGAATTATGCCTCTTTAGAGATGCACTTGTGGAATATAATGCCCTAGGCGCAAATGTTCTAGGTATTTCTGTGGACGGCATCTTCAGTCACGCAGAATTCAAAGAGAAGAATCGAATACAGTTTCCACTGCTTTCCGACTGGGAGAAGACTGTCATCCGTGCCTACGATGTTGTCCATCCAGACCTCGCGGGGATGAAAGAGGTGGCCAAGAGGGCAGTCTTTGTTATTGGTGTAGATGGAAAGGTCAGCTACAAATGGGTCGGGGCAAGTCTTGGGGACCTTCCGCCCTTCGATGAAGTGAAAGCGGCAGTTCAAGATTTGACTTAGATTGCTTGCCAGCATGAATCATCCAAATCATAGAAGCAGACCTATTGTAAGTAGAAAAACGAAGATGGTAAATTCAATTAGCAACCTCGGGTGAGTTCTTGAAATCTGCAGTGATTAAAAGATGCTCGGTTTCGGGGACCGATTACTATGATTATGTTGCAGTTTCAACAAGTTTCGGTTCCTGGTTCAAGCTCTGTGTTGCACTGTGGGTATCTCACACATTTTACCTCCGGACCCACTATGCAGAATTCTATTCTTCTCTTTCGTACGGTCGCTACGTTTATAAAACTTGGACATCGAATCACAAAATAGTCGTGCCTCGGTAGATTAGCCAGGGAGATCGCACGGCTGAAGACCGTGTTGTCGTGTGTTCAAATCACACCCGAGGCACCATTTCTTTTCATCCAGCTCAATTCCTTTTGATTCATGCTGCCAAAAAGTAGTTATTGAGAGTTACATATTGTAATTGTGTTGGCTCTCTAGCCAATTATTACTGGAACGTGGTTGCTCTGAAGCGGTCTGACATCGCGATGTATGCCGTTGCCGGGATTCTTCTTATTGGACTTCTCTCAGTTCCATACAGGCATTTTGAGCAAAGGACTAGTTGCTATGAAACTGCTCCCCAACAATGGAATAATGTGTCGATAGTCCTTGGAGGGCCAATGATTACTCTAGTTACAGTGGAATTGAATAGAACGGCTAGAATCCAGTTCATGTATCTTGGGGGTGTGTGGCCTAGGAATGTACTGTTGGCATCTTTCACCGGAACTGGTGCTAGGTATAATTACCGTGGAGAACATTATACAATTGCCATAGAAGTGGCTTCGCATGCACCAATCTTTATCAGAATAAATTATGTGTATACTGTAGAAACAGATAGTAGCTTTCTTGATAGTCCACTTGATTGGCTAAATTCGATTATACTCCCATGAGTGCCTTTTTGGACTCCAAGGTTACCTCATTTTGACCACTGACTTATATCCGCCAGACTGCGGCTTGAGGCTGATTGAAATGTCAAATCGCAGAATCATGAATGGCACGTGGATTTTCCACAGGTTCATGTCAGGCTTCTTGTTTTCTTGGACTAGCTGAGATTCAGTGGTCTATCTATGACATCTCTCCAAGATGGAGAAGATCGTAGGTCAAAGTCATTTCTAGTCCATCATGGGATGTTGGTCTAGCCTGGTCGATGGCATTGCTCTTTTATGGCGAAAATCGGCGGTTCGAATCCGCTACATCCCGCCATCTTCTAAGACTAGACAACCTTGCGAAGCTGCTTTTCGTAGGCCACAACATCAACACTAATCCGGATGGTGTGCCATTCCAATAAGGATAGAAATGCGTAGGCTAAATCCGAAGAAACTCCATGTTCGATACGTTTCTCCTACAAAAGAAGCGGACCCAGTTCATCCACGATGCTATACACTAACTCATTCAGATCGAACTGGTGAGCTCTTTCTGACCATTGGAGCTGAATACGAATTGAAGCAGATTCGAGGGTTGTATACACGCCTCATGCGTGATGAGGTAATTGCTGAATGGAGGACTGGCTATGAAAAAGCTGAACTTCATGTGCATTGCGAAGTAGAACGAGGACTTGGTTCCGCTAAGATGAGAGAAGGAATCTTTCGAAGAGAACTTGATTTGGTTCTAGAAGCTTTTCGTTATGGAGACCGTTTCCTTTTCGAAAAACACCCAGATCTGGATTCCGCACGAATTCTAGTTCATTTTCATGCTCGGAAGATGGAAAACGATAAAGTTGAAGATTGGGGCATGCCTCAAGAATATATTTGACCTTATGCAAAGAACTAGAAATGCCCATATGCACATAGCGACTTGCCGAAAGCAAATTCATGATAATGGAGGATTATAATTGTCAGAAACGGCATGGGGTCTTCTCCCGCTCGCAATGGATGAGAGCGACCTCATGATGATTCTCCTGTCACTTTTCCTGCTCGTTATACTTGTCATTGTGCTTTTTCTTGTCTTTCCTCTAGAATTTGCCTTACTCATGACAGCTGGAATCGCACTCGCATTCGTCTATGCAATTCATGAAACAAGAAAGTTGGCTGGAGGAGAAGAAGAGTAGTAAGAGAAAAAGGAAGAGGGGCATGAGCCCCCCAATTGTTCCTAATCACCTTGATAGCCATCTGTATAGACTCGACGGTTCTCCTTTCGCTGCTCATCCTCATAGGGGCGGGAGTATCTTCGGCGTAGACCCTTGGGTCGGCGCCTCTTACCATAATCGCCATGCCACCAGAGACCTCTGCCACTCTGGAGGTACATCGGGACCTTTGTGAGGTTGACGATGATCTTCCAAGTGTTGGTCACCACTGTGATGAATATGATGAAGATCCATATCCAGTCGAACGGTACGAAGGGTATCCCGTTATCGATGAAGAAGGTTTCCAAATCAATCAAGCCCCATGTCACGCCATCCAAAGAGCCGTAGAAGTAGTCAGTGGGCCAACCGACATTGATGAGGGCCATCGCCAACAGAATCCAGACTACTCCAAGGGCAGCCTCAAAGATGAGGTTAAGGTTGTTCTCACCAGCCACAAGGAACATGCCACCCTTGATGGCGTTCACAAAGGCCAATCCTGCAACAGCTCCCACGAACGGGATGAATGCAGGAGTGTACAAGGCTTGGATTAGAGGATGAAGAAGGATAATTCCGAATACAATTCCGAAGAATACCTCACCAGCAGCATCAGACCTTGGTTTGGGCTTGAAACCCTCAGTCCCTATCCCTAGGAATCCCTCGATTGCAGTCTTCTCCGTTGGCATCTTCTGCCTATCAGCTAAAGTAATGCCTCCAATTATCACCATGACGAATATTACATTGACTACAATCATGATGGGGAGGGACGCAGGAAAATTCTCGATCTCAGCAATGACCCCCAGGGGAACAAGTAGAGCATTGCCAACAACATATGCGCCCACGATGAACGCAGCTCCGACTCCAATCAGGACCAGTAGCATCCTAAGAACTGGCTGCGCATACTCAGCAGGAACAGGTCCAACCTTCTTGCCGCTGTCTGCGTACTCGCTCGCTACCATCTTGGGTTCGCCCATTCGCTCAATAGCCATGAGCGTCGAACCCGGGCTCATCATTCCATTGCCAATTGCCTCAGCGGACTCAATCAGATGAGTCCGAATCTCAGCCAAGACATCTTCACTGTCAATTGGAAGATAGACCTTCACGCGTTCCAGATACTCATCAATCATCTTATTCGGGTCCTTGGTCATTGTGTTTCAACCCCCGTTGTGATATCTCTCATTTCATGGGAGAGAACGTTCCATGTCTGGGCCATCATCCGAAGAGCATTACGCCCTTCATCTGTCAAGCCGTAGTACTTCTTTGGCTTTGTTGGATCGTCGTAGTCCCACTCGGAAACCAACAAGCCACGTTTCTCCATCCGTCTGAGCAGAGGATAGACAGTGCCTTGTTCGAGCTGTAGGAAAGAAACCTTCTGCTCCAATCTCTTCACAAGCTCGTAGCCATAAGCGGGCTCATTATCGAGAAGAGCAAGTATTGCAAGAGTTACTGCACCGCGCTTCACTTCTTTAGCCCACCTGTCCATTTCTTGGTCTGCTTTCGACATCGGTTTCACCAGAGTTATATTGCTTTGCATTGTGCATCATTGTTTATCACACTATACTGTGTATTGTATAGTACT
>JBHLQK010000104.1:0-10767 GCA_048884925.1 Candidatus Thorarchaeota archaeon | reverse complement strand
TCCATATCACGATTCGATGAAAGCAGGTTAAGGAATGAAACCACCCGCATTGCAGAATGAGGAATACGAATGCCAAATCTGATGAACCCACTGATAGTACAGTCCGACAAGTCGGTCCTCCTTGAAGTGGACAATCCCAAGTATGAAGAGGCCAGGGACTCGCTAGCCAGATTCGCAGAACTCGTGAAGAGTCCAGAGTACGTACATACTTACCGAGTGACTCCGTTAAGCCTCTGGAACTCTGCTGCGATGGGAATGACTTCCCGAGAAGTTGTTGACTCCCTAGAGAGGTATGCCAAGTATCCTATTCCTGAGAATATCAAACGCGAGATCATCGATTACATGTCCAGATACGGTCAAATCACATTGTTTATGGAAGGCCCTGATCTAATTCTCGAATGTGAAGAGGAGGATCTAGCCGAAGAGATTGGAGCTCAGAAGAAAGTTCAGGAATTTCTCGAAGAGCGAATTGACGAGAGATCATTCCTGGTTGTACCTGGACAAAGAGGCTTTCTTAAGCATGCCTTGCTCGAGCTTGGTCATCCAGTGGAAGATCTTGCAGGCTACGTGGAGGGCGAGGCTCTAGCACTGAAATTGCGTGATATCACGCTAGATGGAAAGACCTGGGGACTGAGAAGATACCAGAGTGATGCTGTTGATACCTTCTATGCAGGGGGGGGTGTTAAGGGAGGATCAGGCGTAGTAGTGCTACCGTGTGGTGCTGGCAAGACTATGATCGGGATGGGTGCCATAGAAAAACTGCAGACGTCAACGCTTATCCTTTGCCCCAATGTTATTGCAGTTCGCCAATGGATTCAAGAGCTTCTTGATAAGACCGACCTAAGGTCGGAGGACATTGGTGAATACACCGGTGATACGAAAGAAGTGCGTCCTATTACCGTTGCCACCTATCAGATTCTCACGTGGAGAAGGTCCAGAGAGGAAACGTTTGAGCACTTTGGCATCTTCGAAGCGAGGAACTGGGGTCTCATTATCTACGATGAAGTGCACCTGCTCCCTGCACCAGTCTTCAGAGCAACAGCAACAATACAAGCCACGCGGCGCCTTGGACTGACTGCCACTCTTGTACGCGAGGATGGACGTGAAGAGGATGTATTCAGTTTGATTGGACCCAAGCGCTATGACATGCCTTGGAAGCTGCTTGAAGATCAGGGATGGATTGCTACAGCCATATGTTATGAGATTCGCCTTGAGCTGCCAGACAAGCTACGGAGGAAGTATGCCCTCGCAGAGGACAGGAAGAAATACAGAATCGCCGCTGAGAATCCTGAGAAACTAAGACTCATCAAAACACTCACTTCGTACCACGAGGATGACAATGTGCTAGTCATCGGGATGTATCTCGATCAACTCAAGATTATTGCTGAGGAGATTAAGGCGCCCTTGATTACTGGAAAGACTCCAAACTCAGAACGCCAAGCATTGTATGATGCCTTTCGCGAAGGTGAACAGAAAATCCTGGTTGTGTCGAAAGTCGCAAACTTCGCACTTGATCTCCCAGACGCTAATGTAGCGATTCAAGTTTCTGGTACTTTTGGATCAAGACAGGAGGAAGCGCAGCGGCTGGGCAGGATTCTCAGGCCAAAGACCGACGGGAGCTTTGCTAGGTTCTATTCGCTGATTACAAAGGACACACGGGATATGGACTTCGCAGCGAAGCGGCAGCTTTTCCTAACAGAACAGGGCTATCAATATGTGATTGCATCACTCGATGAGGATATCTGGGAAAGAGCTCCAGAGAGCTTTTTCTAGATTTGCTTTAAAATCTGGACTAGCTCTTCAGTCTTTATACTGACATAGGTTTCCATTGATTGAATAATATTGTTGCTGGAAAGATCCAAAGAAACCTGATTGAGTTCACACCGAATCAATCTTTCCAGAGTCCAAGAAGCGCAGGAAAACAATGCAAGACCTCGCAGCGGCAACAGGTCGGAAAGATCTCGCGAAACCATACTCTTCAGGATATTGAAGGAGAAGGGCTCCACTGGTTCTGATACAAGGTAAGCAAAATCAAAGAGGGTATCTCCTTTGCAGAACTCGCTCCAATCCAAGAACAGAACACGTTCATCCTGGAATAGCACATTACTTGGACGGAGATCGCCATGCATTCCAACTCCTGACCAGTTGACACCTTCCAAAATGGGTTCAAGAGACCGATACAATTTGTCAAGAGAAACTATTCCATTTTTCATTTTCTTCGAAAGCGTTTCTGAGCCAGATAAGAATGAGTCAGTTCTCTTATGGAGGTAATGTAGATATTCTGCAGCAGTGGAATAGGTTGGTGCTCCCTGAACTTCAATATTCTGGAATCTACTCATACTCGTTTTTAGTTTCGAAAGCTCTTCGTGACTCATGGAATTCAAGTTCGCGTGAACAACACCCATTTCATAATGATAGGCCATGAAGGGAATCTGCGTGTCATCGTCAAGAACGCCATATTGCAAAGGGCGAGGACTCAACTCATTTCGAGCCAGTTCTGTGCATACGCGAAACTCTTTTTCATAATGATTAGAGGAGAACTCTATCCGCAACGCTGGCGTGCGCAGGACCAAAATTGCTTTTTCACTACGAGCAAGCAAGTTGATGTTGGACATTCCACCCAGAGAACGATCTATGGTGAGATCAGGCATATCCAAAGCATTACGGAATAGCAACTCTAGGTTATTCTTCATATCCACATGAGCTTTAAAACCATGATCCGTCATCGGAGCGAATGCCTTTAGGACACGAAGCACTTAAAGAGTGTCCAAGCAGTCGAATCGAATATGAATGGCAGGGAGGTCCTCCTCATTCTTGTCCACCTCTTTCGGACTAAAGGAGATCATATCGATGTGGACGATGCGGTGAAATTTCTCTCGTTCAAATGTAGGTATGGAAGACCTAGTAGCATCAGACGTCTTCTCTCGGTCGCTCTAGAAAACGAGATGATATCAAAAGATGGAAGTCGGATTGCAGCCGAATTCATGTATGATCTCCAGAAGCTCTCTCCAAATCAAGCCACTAGATTAAGTGGGCGTGTAAGTTTCAAAGACTCTGTAGAACCACTGTTTTAAGCAGAAACGGAAGCGATTCTCCCAATTGATGCCAATAATGCCGTGATTTGAATGAAGGGATTTCGAGCTTGAATGGAACGATAATCTATCTCTGCTACTCTATCCAAAAGGCTCATGAGTACAGTGGGTTCAAAAGGTCGACTTAGTAGGTCCCGCTCAATCTGAAGCAGAATGTCACTTGGGGAATATCCTTCAAGGGCTAGGAGTCCCCTTAGTGATTCTCTGGCAATAACAAATGATCCGTCAATAGCTGCAGAAACCATATTGCGTACCCCTTTTGTAAGAATCGTTTCAGAACATGAATAGACCTCATCCTCAGTAACAGGCTTGCCCTTTGCAGATGCAACCTGAAGCAAGTTGATAGCACGTCGCATATCGCCACTGGATTCCCGAGCAATTGCATTCAAGCCGCCAGAGTCCACCTCGACTCTCTCAGACTCTGCAATTCTTCCAACCAATGAAGCAATCACATCATTTGACGGACTTGGGAAGTTTATCACCAGAGATCGGGAAATCACTGCTGGACTCCACCCAGCTAAAGTGGGAGTTGTAAAGATGAAACGGCATGCTTCATTATAGATTTCCATGGTCCTTCTGAGTGCCTGTTGCATGCTACGCGTCAACACATCAGCCTCGTCAAGAACAAGAATCTTGATCATGGCGTCTGCCACTGTTATAGTCGAGGCGAAGAGTCTGATTGCGCCCTGCAGAAGTTGGGATTTGTTCGGATCGCGTGTTTGACCCTTGGCCTTAAACTCAGCTTTGACTTCCTTGAACACTACTGACATGTATTCATCAAGTTCAGACCGTTTACTTCGGTCCAGCTTGGCCAAGTCCTTGATATCGCGCTTTGCCTTAGCTATAGTGTAATCATAAACGTCGCGTAAGTTAAGCATCTTGTAATTTGCTG
Organism: Candidatus Thorarchaeota archaeon; assembly: GCA_048884925.1. GTDB lineage: Archaea > Asgardarchaeota > Thorarchaeia > Thorarchaeales > Thorarchaeaceae > SMTZ1-83. Next base: position 6,783 of record JBHLQK010000104.1, on the reverse strand, counting down.
AGAGTGTATCACCCAGAAGCGCTCTGGAGAAGACCTGAGCTGCACTAGTCTTTCCAGTTCCGTTTGGACCATATAGAATCATATTCGGACACGAACCGGATTCCGCTAAATTTCGCAATTGCGTTATAGCGCTATTCTGTCCAATGAAATCATTCCATGTCCTTGGACTATATTTCACACTCCAGAGTGGAGCCTCCAATCGTTGCACCCAGAGCTTTGTCATATGGTTCCAAAATAAGGTTGTCTCTCAAAGGAAGGTCAGAACCGTAATTGTCTTATGCTATAAAACTCAGGGCTCTTGGATGCCGCCACAAGGATTTGGCAAATAGCCAATAAATCAGGATAGAGCACGATGTCCAAAGAATCTCTTAAGAAAGAATTAGAACATGTTCTCAGAGAGGACTTGATGTTTGCATGTCAATACTGGGACATCGACGTCAGTGGGAGTGACTCTGGCACGAAACTAGTATCGCTGCTTGCTGAAAAGATGAGGGACAAGGTAACCAGAAACAGAGTTTTTGGCACTTTCTCTGATAAGGAAAAGGATCTTCTTGGCATGCTAGTGCTTAACAAGGGTGCCATGAGCTATGATAGGCTCAAGCCTTTCAGAAAAATCTACAGCTATGGACAACTCAACCAAACTGAGCGGGATTTAAGGAAGAAGGGCATAATAATTCGCAGACTTCTGTCTAGACTGACGGATTTTGGCAGGGAAGTTGCGGAGTTTAAAGTTCTAGATTATCTCATACCATTCTTATCGGATATGTTCTCCAAGAAGCCTGAGCCTAGCAGGGAGCTACCGAAGAAAGCCCGCGATATTACAGATGACCGCGATACGCTGCTACTTGATATGTTGTTGCTTGCATCGTACCTTGCCAAACATGAGGTTAGAATGACAAGTTCTTGGGAGTTTCCAAAGAGAGAGGCGGATCAGATTAGAGCTGCAATGTCGAAACCAACCGAAGAACGTTTTGAACTGGTCCAAAAGATGGCAAGGAAAGCTGGAGTATACGTTATCGTTGAGGAGGACAGAGTTGTACCTGGGAAGATTGAATCTCTCTTCTCAGGGAAGCAAGATATAGTTTCACGTCGATTCCTTCTATCAGCACTTGGACGAACACGGGCAATATGGGCAACCCCAGATCAACCAACTGAATACACGATGAACCTCGCCATTTGTAGACTCAGAGAGAGTGATAAAGATGAATGGATACCAATCGACGAGATGAAGGATTGGATTCGCTCCGAACTCTTCATCGACGACCAACCTTTGAAGTGGGTCCAAGTGGATGAGGACAGGGTAAGACTAGCATTAGAGACCCCTCTTCGTCTCGGCCTAGTTGAGGGAGCTTACAGGGGAAAGAACCTTGTCGCTGTAAGGTTGACAGCTGTGGGAGAAAGGGTATTGGCTGAATCAGAAGATGAGAAAGAGGGTGATGAGGCATTCTTCGTGCTTCCCAACTTCGAGGTAACAGTGTTCACTTCTGGAATGGACTACTATAAAGTCTACCAGCTGATGCTGTTCACAGAGCCTGTTAAAACGGATATAGTGAGCACATACAAGATAACTGACAAGTCAGTTTTCGAGGCAATTGAAATAGGGTTCAGGGAAAGAGCGATGCTCCAATTCTTGAAAGAAGAAAGCAGCAAACCAGTTCCCAGAAATGTAGAGAGGTCGATAAAGGATTGGACCTCGCAGACAACCTTTGCCACAGTTTCGGACATCATGCTCTTTGAAACTGAAACCGAGAGAGAACTGGAAGATTTACTCCTTCTAAATGATTTTAATAAATATGTGGTGAGACGGGTTGGTCCAACTGCGGTGATAGTTTCAGGAGATATGGACCAGCTAGACGAGGATCTGGGCGAGCACAAATGCAACGTAAGGATGGAGGGAAAAACAGCACCTCCAATGGAGATTACCCCTGGCACCATGGTCGCTGAACAGGTTCTCCTATATGGCGAGCATTCGGTAACCGATGTACCAGAGGCATGTCTTGGTTGTCCAGCCATTCAATCGTGCAATAGAGTAGTAAGGCGCAAAGCACGTGCGAAGAGAGTGACATGAGAATGAATAAGCTTCTTCCAGATGAATTAGTGGGAGAGTTTTACGCAGTAGGCAGTGTAGGTGATAGGAGCCACGATGCACCTCTTGAGTATGTAAGCAGAATTAAGATTCCCTATGCGTTCACACTCCCTAACTTGCGAGAGGAAGATATGATTCGTCAGTTTGCTGTTCTTGTTCCAGGCTTTGAAAGAGAGGGCAATCTAATCCAAGATATCAATCTCCACATCTATAGAGAAATCACAGAAAACGATTTGCCGCTCTTGCCGTTAGAGATGAGCTTCGGCAGTCTCTATCAGATGGTCGGCAAAAGGAAATTCGTGTACTTCAAGACCCAACAAACTGCTCCAGCTAGCATGTGCTTCAGTACTCGTGACAAGACTGGCAAGCAGCTGATTTCGAAGAGCATGTTCCATTTCTATGCATCCCTAATGAAGCGGATAGCAGAAGGTCAACGTAAGCATCTCTATGAACATTGCGATAAATTGATGCTTTGTCAGGATGATCCAGCATTAGGATTTGTTATCGAGATTATCAATAGAGGAGATGTTTCTAATCTGACTCTGAAACACATTATGAAAGTGACCGATCAGATTTATCCGAGCGATGTGATACCTAGCTTTCATTACTGCGACGATTGGCGTCGGCTTGGCTTCAATGGATGGCATGCTATTTGGAGTTCCAGACCAAAGATAGCTCATCTTGATGTCCTTTCTTATCCGCCTGAAATAGACATGGGGCAGGCTGAGCTAATCAACAAATTCCTCGAAGACGGAGGAGGAATTGCTCTAGGAGTTCTACCGAATCAAGATGACGCACTTCATGGAGAGATACCAGAAGTACTTCATCACAATCTAATAGCCGCACTCATGGCATTTCAGGAGAGCGGAGTGAGTCTCGATCTCATCAGGTCAAGTTGTATGATATCAACACAATGTGGCCTTTATGCCGCAAGTGAGTCATTATCAAAAAGCATCCATCTTGGGAGTCAGCATTTTCCAGCTATCTATGATGCCGCGTTCTCCCAGCTAGGCCATTAGCTAACCCATTGAGATAGGCTTAAGTGATGGATGGTGAGGTCACAGTTCCTACATGGCGGGACTACCCATGAGTGAAGGAAAAAACCAGCCAGGAATGATAATGAAATTCATTCAGGACTATAGGTTCAAGATGCTTATACCTGAGCTTCTCGTTGTCTTTGGTGTTTGGTATCTACTTCCAGAATCACTGACAATGAATGTCTATTTGCTTCCCGCAGTGCAATCAGCAATAGGCCCATTAGTCTACCTTTGCCAGCCTTTGGAGCTTCTTGTGCCAGGTATTCCTTCTGGATTGCTGGCGCTCCTGACAGCCTTCACATTGCATGGAATTTATCCTCTGGACAACTACCACGAGGGGAAGATTCCAGCGCTACCCAGAGCAGCTTTGCTCATGATTCTTGCATCATTTGTCTTCCTACCGATTCTCGTAGCTTTTCAGATGATTGGATATTTCATGACTGAAGCAACTGAGTACTTCTCACGAAATCCTCTCTGGGAACGGTTCGAGAGCTTTGGAGACCTATTCTTCTACGCTGGAGGAATGTTCTTTGTTGGTCTCCAGTGGTGGATGTTCATCCCTGTATTCTTCCTTTCACAAGGCATTGATGGCATTCACAAGATTGGGCATCACGAAACCTCAAATGAGAAGATAACCTGGGTGTTCTATTTCATATTCCCCGCGTGTTTGCCCTTCTTCTTCAGTCCAGTCGAAATCCTAGCAATGGCGGCAATTTCGATTCCAGCCTTCGCGTTTTATAGCTATATTCGCCCCTACTATACTTATGTCACAGCGGTTCACACCCTCTCTTTCGCTGTACTAGTACTAGTCACAATAATCATCGCGCCGTATTTACCACTTATGAATCAGTGGATACCTGGATTTATACCGCCTCACGATCCGACGAGAATCTTACCACCGCTCTTTGAGTGGTAACCTTAGCTCAGAACATTTGAATGAGATTATTGCTCCTAGTCTGCAAACGTCGGCTTGCGAGCGGCATCTTCCTCATCCTCCTCGCGAAGCTTATGTTGGAACGGCCTGCCTTGTCCATAAATGACAGGATCAGCATCCATTGTCTTTGACATGATGACCGCAAATCCTCCAATCTGGATGGCAAGAGAGATGAAACCTATGAGAGCAACGTCATAGAAAAAGGGATGACTAATGAAATTAGCTGGCTTCACGAAAGCAATGTAGCTGTAGGTGGTAATCTGAAGGATGATGCCTACAATCAAAGCCAAGACCCATTTATTTGTCCAGTTTGATGATGCCAACCATTTCTCATCTCCAGGGATGGTTGATTTTCATCCAAACTGAACCATAATTAAAGGTGCCTATGACTTGCCATCGCGGCTACGTGGATGCATTATAATTCTCATTAAGGATGTTCGCAAGTAATATGGCGAGTCTTCTGAAGTCTCGGTTCGATATGCTTGGAACACCACTCGTTCTCCGAGGGATATCAAATCGTGTAACAAACACTGAAACGTCGCCATCCATGGATGTTTCCACCATTGCAGGATACCTAGTTCCTATATCGTAACGCTCCTTCCCTTCGGATACCCTATCACCTTTGTAAATAGTCCCGACTAGGTATGGATACGCAAAGCCTGAGTGAGACACCTGAATGCCTACAGCTACAGTTTCTGGAAGCGCTTCAATGTACGTTTTGAGCTCAGCTTCCAGAATCGTCTGTACACCAGACCGCACACCAAACTTGACATTTAATCCCGCACGGTACCCTTGGACTCCTTGTAGCTCACTGGCAAAGTCGTAAACGTCTCCCTTTACTGGCGCTTTGAAGAACTCCTCAGCGTCTATTGCAGGAATCCTGAATCCATTTACAAAACCAGCCACTCCAACGACTGCATATAGAATTACAAGCAGAAGCAGTGAATCAATTAGCGGGTTAAAAAGGGGGACTGACAGTGTGAGAAAGTATGCAGAAAGAACTCCCAAGACAAATGCCACAGGTAGCAGGCAGAATAAACCTGTGAATGCATAAGGATTGCCATAAAGATGGCCGTATGCATCCTCGTATTCTTCTACAGTCTTCTCATAATCGGTGAAGCTCATCCATACTTTCGTTTCCTGCCACTCACCGGGAATATAATCTATCGCACGTTTTGAGAGAACTCCAAAAAGGGTGGATAGCAGAAGAACACCTACGGGGATAATCATGAAGAGCCAAAAGCCCATTTCTTCATTCCCAGGGTCCGTTATTCTCAAGTAGGCAGCAGCAGCTATGACTCCAATAAGAATGAAACCAAATGCCTTATTCACAGGACCCTGTCTCTTGTAATCTACTATTTCATCCTCTGCCATTGCAATCAACCATGTTCATGTCTGGACTAGAGGAAATGACGAGATAAGCTAATCGATTTTATGAACAGAATCATCAACTGGAAGTAGATCAATTCCAAGTTCCGCCATTAAATCATCTAGAATCTCGTTGCTGCCATTCTCCTCTACGTAAGTCATGATGCACCATCGCACTAGTCCTTCCAATTGGCTCAACTCATTTCCTGGTTGAAGCTCCATCATCCTTTTTGACGCTTCACCCTCCCTGGATGATGCCACATTTCCAAAAGCTGTCAATGGAGGAGTGATATCTCCCACAGTAATCTCAATCCTAGCTACAGCTTCAATCCCCTGAATCCGGCCTACCGCAGATGGACTTCGAAATGCAAAATATCCACTAGCTTCTCCCATAGAGAATCGTACTCCCACCATAGTAAATCCGGGAGTTGCCTCCAGAAGCTTGAGAGCATGCTTGAGACGGCTAGGGTCTTCATACTGAAAGTGTGCACTCGCAGCATTTGAAATACTGCGATAGAAATAACCAGTCAATAGAATCCCATAAATCAATTGTATTCCGCCATAGGTAAATGGAAGAATGAAGACAAGACTGATAGAGATTGCCACCACTACTGCTGGAAATATGACAGCTGCGGCCATTAGGATAAGAACCGCAACCAGGAGCTTTTGGTCCTGTCTGGATATAAGATGTGAATAACCCGAAGCATAATCGGACATCATGGTGGCGTAGGTATCGTATTGCAGCTCTTGATTGTGGTATTCCCACTCTACATCTGAATTGAAGGAAACTCTTCGCTTCATGATTCTCGCAATGATCCATAGTATTGGCATCATAACCAGAAGCATGGAATGGGAATAAGCAAACCATAGGAGTTGATCTGTGTACAAACTGAGTAGGATGTACGATGATATCTCGACACCGGCAAAGGACCAAACAAGGAGAACTGCAAAAAGCAGAATATAGTATGGCAAGAGTGGCGAATATGTCACTGGCTCCTCAGACAAACTCAGGCCTCGAAATTACTCCATACGTTTCACTGTTGAGGATTGTGGTTGTAGACTAAACAACTCCAAGTTCAGATAGTAGTGACTTGATTTCCCCAAATTCGTCCTTGAGTCGGGAGATTTCTAATAGGAGAATTGCGACCGCATTCTCAGTCACAAGTCGGACATCTCGAACACCAAGCTCCTTAACTTGAGAGGGAACTGGAAGTCGTACATAGTAGCCTGCATCATCAGAATCAGTGTACTTACGGAAATTGCGGTCTCTAGAAATCCACCACCAGACTACCTGACCATTTTCTTCGCTTTCATAAAGGCGACACAGAACTCTCGTTATAGCTCTAAGATCCTCAGAC
>JBHLQK010000103.1:0-10912 GCA_048884925.1 Candidatus Thorarchaeota archaeon | reverse complement strand
GGTGTATTCCATTGGCATAGGACCGTCAAATGCTTCGCTGTACTTTTCTTGGCAGACATCGCAGACACAAGTAAACTCCTCTGTTGAGAAAGTCCAAGCGTAGTGCGGCTCATCAATGAATACTCCATCGACCTTGGAGTCTCGTACCATCGTGACAACTTGTTCATGGAACCATTTCCGAAACTCAGGTTGATTGATGCATGCAGCAGCCATCTTTTCCTCTGATGCGGCTGTAATCTGCCTCAGGTCTGCATTCCTATGAAGAAAGAAGGATGGCGGCTCACCACCAAACACGCCGCCATATGCCCAGAAGTTCAACCATACACGCAGGCCCACATCCTTAGCCTCACCAATGATTGCTAGCATATTTGGATACCAGTAATCCATGTCATTCTCTGAGAGGGCAATCAATACAGAATTGCAGTTGTTAGATAGCATGTCCTCAAAATCTGCTCTCGCGTGCTTGGGTTGTTTCGAATGGTGCCATGCAAAGCCTCTTTCCACTGCTATCACCCCTCCAATCAAAGACATATCCAAGATATTAGGCCTACTGCAATCTCGGCAGATTCAATAACCTGCTAGAATGTCTGCATAAGGGTGACACCAAATGTCAGAGAGATTCAGTACACCTTTGAAGAGCCCATTATACCCACCGCCCCCGTATAATTACAAGAATGCAAAGCTCTTCCTTGCCTTGTTCAATCCTACTGAGAGTTCGCTAAAGAAGATTCTTCCAGAACCCCTAAGACCCTCACAGCTTCCATTGGCAGGCATCATGACAGGCATACAGCCATGTGTAGAAGCTGGGACCTTCACCGAATCTGCTCTTCTTGTACAATGCATGTTCGACAATCCGGAAACTGGTGAGGATGAGGTGGGAGTATATTTCGCTCATGTCTATGTTGATACTGATGTAGCCATTGCATCGGGGAGAGAGATATGGGGGTACCCGCGTAAAATGGCGGATATTAAGATGAAATGGAAAGGTGATACGCTTGAGGCGACAACTGTTAGAGGTGGCAATCGGCTATTCTATTCAAAATGCACCTTCGATGAGGATGGCGAATGGATTGATAGCGGCCCTAATGTCAACGTGAAGATGATTCCTAGTGTGACGGGAGAAGGTTTTGATGTATCGTTTCTGACAGCTGCATATCTGACATATGACATTCACAAAGGTCGCTCGGGTGAAGTTGAGATAGAGCTTTCAAGCGGACCAAACGATGACCTCAGCATCTTAGAGATCGAGGCACCAATGATTGGACTCTACTTTGACTGTGACATTATTGTGCCGCTAGGAAAAGTTATCGCGAAATTATGAGTCAGAACCAATCAATCTCTATCCAGCCAAAGTAAGCCAAGATTGACAATAGGGCAATGACATCTCGTGCAGGCATCTGAGTCATGTCGATGATTTCCTGAATTGTGCGTGTTCCGTTGGACGCCTGTTGGAGTATCTCAAGGCTTACATCAACCTCTCCAACCCGCCATGGAATACGTTCCCCTCCCTCGGTCCGCCTAGGCACGGAATCAAGACTCAGGTTAATTAAGGGTAGTTCCCTTATTATCTCAAGTGCGAAGTTTTTGAATCTTCGAATGTCCCCATCCTGAGCTCTGAGGGGAGTCCTGCATTCCTTCTCAAACGCGTGTAGAATCTTGACAAGCTTGTCCCTGTAAATCTCCTGATCTGGAACTGAACTCATACCCATGAGCCCGATAGCCGTTTCACCTTTATGAAACATGTAGATGAAATTTGACCAACGAATCATGCTCAACGAATCCTCTGAGAACTGCATGATTGCCCTGAGAAGTGCCGCACGCATATCATGGTTGACGTCTGTGGTGCCATCATATGGAACATAGAGCAAGAGCTCACCTGCATCTATTCCAAGGAACATTATGTGGCGTATCTTTGAAACATCAACAGACTCGGTCACTTCGTCACTCCACATGGATTTCTGACTAAGAAGTCCCACTACTGAATGAAAAAGAATGTATTGCAGCTGTCATGTACACCTAGAGGTATTTTGAAGCCTCAATCTGGGCCAACTTGACACCCGCACTATGGGAGTATCTGTTGAAGATGAGATAGCATACCAAGGAGAAGATACCTAGTACGGCATAGGCTGATAATGCGCCAATCAAACTACCGTAAAGTCCTCCAGCGAGGGCTGCAACACCAATAATGCTGTAAATGCCGATGTAGCCAAGCAGATAGGGGACAAGCTGCGCTCTCAACATTGACCACCCGCGGATAGGCATCTGGACTGCGGATCCTCTTTGCCGCTCAATCATGCGTTGTGCTTTGAAGTCCCCACCCAAAGCGGCTGCATTTGCAGCAATTGATCCGGCAGCGAGACAAATGAAGACAGATGCAATCACAATTGCAGGAATAAGAGACCACAATGCAGGATTGATGATTAGAAGCAGAAGCGACCCCGCTGCCGTTGCCCCGACCACAAAAGGCACAGCACTAATTGCCTTTCCCTTTATATAATCAGCAAAGTTGGCAGCTGCAAGTTGCAAGGTCATTAGATTTGATCCCTCGTATACAGTTTCATAGCCAGCGAAGTATACTCCGTACGAAACCATGAATGGAATCAGGGCAGCCAATAGGAAGTATGGAGTGAAGGCGAAAATGCCCTCACCAAGTCCTATGAATGGAATAACAAACCAAATAGCCATGCGCATGGGACCCACCAAGTATTGGGCTAGAACCCTACCTTCTCTACGGATAGAGGATATATTATACCAGATTGAAACACTGATTGTCTGATTGAAACGAAGTCCGGGTATTGGCTGGGGATTCCAAGAGGTGTGCGCTAAAGGAATTTGCTCCTTTGTGGATCTCTTCGATCCAGAAGCCAGCCAGCCGCTATAGTGAGCCCTCTCGCTCACAAGGGAATTTGCATAGACCAGCTCAAATGCAACGACGGTAAACAGCACTCCAAGCAAGATATCCTGCAATTGAAGTGGTGCTCCAACCAAGATGTTAAGCGAAAGAGCGCTCACTGCATATCCAGGACTGATATCGGAAGCGAATCCTATGTCGCGAAGTATCTGAAAGAATCCCTCAAAGATACCTGAGCCGCCATCTCCTAGCCAAATGAAGACATAGTAGAGTGTGCTTATGACAATTGCCAAACTGGTCCCCAAGAACCAACCTATCTGCTTTAGAGTACGTCTTCCTGCAAACAGACGAGAGAAGAGAAGACCAAGAAGACCGCCTAGTGAAACTCCCAAGGTGACCACTGAGAAGAGCAATACTATGAAGACGGGTATTGAAAGAGCTGCCAATGGAACAGGGGAAACAATGCTGAGGCCAATGAAGATAGGCACTCCAATGACCATCCAAATCGTTGAGTTATAGAGGATGATTACGATTGTCTTCTCGAGAAAGATGGTCCTCATGGGAATGGGCATTGTGAGAAGATACTCCATTCGATTGACATTTCCTACAGTGGTAGCAGAAACTGCAATTGAACCAATGAAGCCAAAGATGAAAATCAAATTGAATATGGTTGCACCAAGTCCCGGGTCGGAAATCACAATATCAGCAATGAATCTCCAGCCAAATAGAGGGACAATAGTGACGATCGCCCATATTATGACAACTGCAATTACAACAAACACTACAGGGCGAAGGAACCGTTTCAAGGCACTCTTTTGTTCAGTGCGCTTACCTTTTGCTCCTGAAATCCTGAATGTCTGATTCAAGTCCTGCCGTAGCAGAAGAAGAATGTCTGCAAGTGTCACTGAACCCCACCCAAGTACTCTGCAATCTTCTGCATATCTGGTCCGCCTGTAAGAGACAGGAATATCTCTTCTAGACTACTCTGCCCCTTTGCCTGGACGCGAAGCTCATCCATTGTTCCTTCTGCGATCAGCTTCCCTTCATTGATGATTCCAATTCGGTCACACATTTGCTCTGCAATCTCTAGCACATGTGTGCTCATTAGAATAGTAGCTCCCCGTGACCGGAGTCCATTGAGAATCTCCTTGATTGTGGCGGCACCTCTTGGATCGATGCCAGCTTGTACCTCATCCAAGATGAGAACTTGAGGTCGATGAATGAGCGCTGCTACCAAGCCGATCTTCCTAGACATTCCTTTGGAGTAGGTCTCGATGAGGTCATCACTGGCATCTTTGATATCCAGCAGAGTGAGAATCTCATCTATCTCTTCCTCACGTTCTGGACCTCGATCTATGCGCCAGATGTCACTCACATAATTGACATATTCCCATCCAGTTAGCCTTTCAGGAAGCACTGGCTCTTCAGGCACATAACCCATGATCCGCTTTGCTGCTACAATCTCCTTCTCAATATCATGACCCATGATTCTTGCTGTGCCAGAAGTTGGCTTTAGTAGTCCAAGGAGCATTCGCATGGTTGTGGACTTGCCCGAGCCGTTAGGTCCAAGAAGTCCGTATATCTCTCCTGTTGCGACAGCAAAGCTCAGCTCATTCACAGCAGTGAACTCGCTAAACATCTTTGTCAGCCCAATAGCCTCAATCATTCACATCATAGAAAACTCAGATATATTGAGATTTAATGGTTGGGATGAATGCCGTTGTGATACCGAAGTGATTATTAGAGCCAAGATTTGGTTGCGAAACCATGACGCTTGAATCATGGCGACTTCTAGATGTAGGACCCATTGAGCCAATTGAAACCCAGATTATCTATGATATGATTGCTCAGGGTATTACTGAAGGGAAGTCGGAGAATACACTCATTATCTGCTGGCCAGCAAAGCCCTTGGTCAGTCTTGGGTATTTCCAGGAGATAGAGAAGGACATAGACTTGGCTTTCTGCAGAGAAAACGATATCTTCGTAACACGCCGTGTGATAGGTGGTGGTGGAGTCTATCTAGATGAGGGGCAGATGTTCTATCAGCTAATCCACAGAGTGGATAGTCCGGCATCCGTGAGGAACATTGATGCGTACTACCGCAAGTTTCTCGAGCCACCAGTTCAAGCTTACAGAAATCTTGGCATCGATGCAGAGTTCAAGCCCGTAAATGACATCCAAGTGGAAGGCAGGAAAATCTCTGGAAATGGAGCAGGAGATGTTGGAGATGCGAGGATTCTTACTGGTAACCTCATTTTCACATTCAATTATGACATGATGGTCAAAGTTCTCAAAGTGCCAGATGAGAAGTTCCGAGACAAGATTGCCCAGGGACTCCGCGAGAGACTTAGTACGATTGAGAGAGAAACAGGAAAGACGTTCGACAGAGAGGAGGTAAAGAAAGACCTAATTCACCAGTTCGAGAAGATTCTAGACATCAAGCTTGTACCAGGTGAACTGACAGAGTGGGAAAGGACTCGGATGAACGAGCTTAAGCCAAAATACATGTCAGATGAATGGCTTCACTGGCGTTCTGGAGGCAGGCTTGATGCAAGGACTGTCAAAATATCTGCAACTTCATCTATTGGCACTGTGAACCACAAGGCGCCTGGTGGACTCATGAGAGTAACAGTTGAGGAGGTCGATAGCAAGATAAAAGACATCGTTATCAGCGGCGACTTCTTCATGTACCCCCATGATGCAATCTCGGACATTGAGATGGCTCTTATTGGCGCAAAGCTAGGCACTGAGGAGGTTCTAGAGAGAATCAAGGGAGTCTATGAGAAACAATCACTTGAATCACCAGGTGTAACTCCGGAAGACTTTGAAACCGCAATCAAATTGGCACTTGAAGCAAAATAGAAGAATTCAGAATTAGTGGACAGATTATCTAATTGGCCGTGTTCTCCGCTGCACCCAGTTAGTGGGAACCTATTCTCTGTTTATCAAGGGCGCAGCGGAGATGATTGCATTTCGCAACACACGCACATCTGTTTGGTTTGAAGTTATACAAATTACCGAGTAATACCTGAAAACGAAGGTATCCTAGTTCCTACTGCTCGATCGCGTTTCGCGAATGGCATAAAAGGGGTTTCTTCGTTTGATTGATGAATCAATTTGAGAAGAGTCTTAGAGTCAGGCATTCTAGTGATTCTAATCTCGACTATTATCATAGTAGCACTGATGCTTTCAGTTTCATCACCAGACCCAATTCGATTTCAATGGGGAGTCAATATCGGGGAGGAGTTCTATTTTGATATTGAAGTAGAAGGCTCGATGAACAACGAGAGCAATCCTGTGCCCTTCATGACATTTAGTGGTACTCGCATACGAGTAGTCATCACCACATTACCGAACGTATCATCATTGGATAATGAAGAAGGACTTGTTGAAGTTGTCAGCAGCCAGAAAGTCCTTTGCATATTTGCTAATGGCACAGAATTTACAGATGACCATTCGGAGGGTTTCTATTCATACTCATCCACAACCATTTCAGAGATGATTTCAAGGGCTATACTACCTGTGGGAGGTTGGAGCTTCATAGATGACATGTTTCCTGACGACCTTGCATCGGATGTGACGCACGGTGCTGATAGCGACACATTCTACTCATGGATTGACCAAGAAGCCTTCTTCTTCGGATACAGAAACTGGTACATTGATTTTGGGCACGGCTGGGACACCAGTCTAGACAAGGACACGGGCTTTCCGATTTCTATCTACCATTGGGAAAGTGATATGATTTGCATCGGACACTACAAAGTGACTCTAACACTCGCTCTTCCAATGTTTCTTGCCTAGTATGGATGGGTGCATGAATAGCCAACGCCTATATGGCATGGACCCATTAGCAACATTGCCTCAGAACAAGTGGGAGAATCAGAAGATGAAGAGATTCTCAGTACGAGCTCCAGGAAGAGTTTGTCTCTTTGGAGAGCATAGTGACTATCTCAGACTTGATGTTATTCCCGCTGCCATAGACCTCGCCATCTTCATTCAATGTTCGCAACGCGAGGACATGAAAGTCAATGTGAACTATGTAGACCTTGAGGAAGAAGACACCTTCAATATTGATGGTGAAGACTTAATCTACAGGCACAATAGGGACTATCTCAGAAGCGCTTTCAATGTCACATCAAGAAAAGGATTGAATCCAAAGAATGGATGGGACCTAGAAGTTACAGGAAACATACCGATGGCAGCAGGTCTATCCAGTTCCTCAGCATTGACAGTAGCTGCAATCCTTGCCTTTGTGCGAATGAGTGAAGAATCTCTTCAGCCACATGAAATTGCCCAATTGGCTTACGAGGCGGAGGTCGAGGAGTTCGGGGAGAGTGGAGGGATGATGGATCATTTCTCCTCAGCATATGGCGGGATTATTCATATCGACCTTGGTGCAGAGTACAGGACAACCCGTCTGCCGGCGAATATTGAGGGTCTAGTGATAGGCGACTCTCTGGAGAAGAAGGAGGACACAGTCGCGGATCTCAAGAAAATCAGGTCATCAATCGAAAAGGAGTATCAGGCTATCTCCGAAATAGTCCCTGAGTTCAACCAGAGAACAACATCAACATCAGCAATCACTAATCTATCTCCACGGGTGCTAACTGAAGCACGGAGCATGGCTGAAACCACTCTTCACAACAGAGACCTCACACAAAGAGCATTTAATCTGCTCAGAAACGAGAATCCAGACCCGTATGAGGTGGGTCAATTGCTTGACCTTCATCATGACTTGCTTCGATTTGGGCTGAAACGGTCCACACGCAAAATCGAGTACATGATTCTAGCCGCAAAGTCTGCGGGAGCTCTAGGCTGCAAGATTAACGGCAGTGGCGGAGGCGGTACGATGCTTGCTCTAGCACCCAGAAGAGAGAAAGAAGTGGCAAATGCAATCAGAGATGCAGGTGGAAGGCCATATCTTGTTAGAATTGGGTCTGGAGCAGAAATCGTAGAGGAATGAACTATCTCGCTAAAGGGTGCTTTGGCTCCTCGCCTCTACAGTCAATACCAATTGCATCGCAGACCGCGTATCTATGATTGTAGCCTGCGATATGGAGCGGAGCATCCCCAAGCTCTCTGTCCACCGTCATAGCACCTGTACAAGGATAGGCATGATGAGCTTTGGCTATGACATCGAAGAGACCCTCAGTATCAGAAACATCATGACCTTTGACTTTCTGTGCTACAAACCAAGCACATCCGCATGGTGAAGACCTCATCACAGCAACCTCACTGATTCTCCCATTCTTGACGGTGGCATCAAAAGTAGGCATTCCAAGCCTGTACCTGTCCATGAACTCGTCAATCATTTTGCCATGCCCATGTGTAAGAGTACAGAATGGCTTTGGAAAAGCAGACTCTACGCCTATTGCATCAAGAGACTCTTTCACCTGTTCTCGAAGACCGGGTGGCAACCATTTTGTATCTTCGATGGGAGCGATGACGGCCTTAGCCCCAGTTTTCTGTGCCAACACATCAGCTGAGGCAATGAGGTCATGGTGAATACCAATTAAGAGAAGGATGTCACACTGCTGTAGTTCTAGACCTTCAAGCATCTGCATGGGGTCATCGAACATCTGAGAGGCAGGTGCGTCTATACGATGCATCCCGACTATGTCACCTACATAAGTGCCGTATCCAACCCTGCAATCACCACAGGTCGGAGCGCACCCATCGCAGAAGGTCTTAAAGTTAATGAGGTTGCCAAGCACCCTTTCAGCGAAGACGTCGCCGTATATTGTAACCAGTCTCACATTGACCACCCATGTAACACAAATGCTCACAGGTGACTACACTAAAGGTTGGCGGTTGGGGATAAGATTAACTGCCCTGAGTAAGTTCCTTCATCCTTGCTTCAACAATCTCCAAGACTTCAGCCTTGAGTTTCTTTCCATCGCTCAGAATCGTTTCGACCTCATCAGCTGTCTTCTTGACAAAGGTCTGATCTTTTATGTTTCCAAGGTTGATACGAACGTTGAGCGCAGCTCCCTCAATTGCAGCCATAAGAGCATGTGCTGCAACTCCTGCATCAGTGATTGAATTGACGTTCCCTTTCTCAGCAGCAACCTTTGCATGTGTGAGCGCATTGTACGAGTGACGCATTGTCGTCAGTGGCACTTCAGCGGCATGAATTGTAGCTGCCTCTGTAGCTTCCTCTTTCTTCTTCTTTAGCTGGTCGGTTTCATCTGGCATCCTGAAAGTAGCCATGACGTCATCAAAGGCGGCTGAGTCCTTCTCTACCAAATCCATGAGAATACCTCGGTCGTTGTCCACGGCATGGCGATGGTTTATCATCTCCTCCTTGATTGCGACAAACTTTCTTCCTGAAAGTGAGAGCCCTGTTACCATGCCAACAAGTGCAGCTCCATACGAGCCCACAGCTGCAGCCACACTGCCTCCTCCGGGAGTGGCTCGAGCTTTCTTTACCTGGTCGCCAAACTCGATAAGGGACATCTCACTGAATGTCTTCTTCTTTGGGTCCTGAGCCCCGCCGAGATAATATAGGTCAAGGATCATCGAGTCATCTAGCCTTTCGGGACGAAGATAATACGTGAGAGCGTCAAGGAGTGCAAACAATGGCACCATGCCAACAATCTCTGTTTCAATTACAGTGGCCCCGAATCGCTGGGCCTCCAATTTAACCATTTCAAAGACTTGGTGTATCTTCGTGCGCCTTGGATGAGTGAGGTTGAGAGACACTTGCACACAGTTCTTTGCTGGCAGGTCTAGTCCAATACCCTGGACATTTGCAAATCCTCCAGTAAGTCCCCTGACAACATTGGCGCAGGATTTTGCCACCTCTATGTTGGTCGTGTTGAGATTGAAGTTAATCGCAATCAAGAAGTTACGTGCACCTGTAGCCGTAGCCCCAGCAGTAGGGTGAATCTTGTTTGGACCATAATCCGGGTATTTATTGGGATCCTTTCCAATGAGCTCTTTTAATCCCTCAAACTCACCTTCTCTGATGTTTGGTAGGTCAGCTCTATCTCGACGGGTAGCTGATTTGTTGTAAAGATAGACTGGAACATTACACCTGCTTGAAAATTCCTCAGCGAATTCTTTCGAGAGCTCAATACATTCTCCGACTGTGGTGCCATGAAGTGGTATAAAGGGGACCACATCAACTGCACCCATTCTCGGATGTGCGCCCTCATGCTTTGTCAAATCAATCTTCTCGACCGCCAGCTCTGATGCCTTTAGAGCCGCCTCCTTCACATTTTGGGGCTCGCCGATGAAAGTAAAGACGGACCGGTTGTGATCCTGATCGAACTCAACGTCAAGGAGCCTGACCCCTTCGACACTACGAATCGCGTCCGAAAGAGCATCTATGACATCTTTTCGTCTTCCCTCTGAGAAGTTAGGCACACACTCAATAATCTTCAAGAGATTCACCGTTGCCCGCTCGGAACGGCGATGCACAAAAGCGTTTGGGATTATGTCCTAACCCTTGGAAACCTGCGCTGAGTAAGCATCAAGGACATTCTGTAGCAGCATAGTAATGGTCATGGGGCCAACCCCCCCAGGCACTGGTGTGATGCAGAGGGCTTTCTCCTTGACATTTTCAAAGTCGACATCTCCGTGTGGTGTTGAAACATCTATCACGACAACACCTTCTTTGACCATATCTGGAGTGATGAAGAATGAGTCATCCTCAGACTTCCTTCTTCCTATTGCAGTCACAAGGACGTCAGCTTGTTTCGTGAAGCTGGGTAAATCTGCGGTGCGCGAGTGACATATGGTCACTGTGGCATTTCGGTTGAGTAGGAGAAAAATGAGCGGCTTGCCCACGATTGTAGACCTGTTTATTATCACCACATGCTTCCCTGAAAGATCCCCCATTCCGATGTAGTCCAACATCGTGACTATCCCATGCGGAGTTGCAGAACTCAACTTCTCACCACCATAGAATAAGCGATAGATGTTTTGAGGTGAGAACCCATCCACATCTTTCAGTGGATCAATAGCGCCTATAATCGCTTTCTCATCAATTTGCTTTGGCAAAGGGAGCTGAACTAGGATTCCGTGTACTTCGGGGGCCTCATTGAGTTCATTGATGAG
>JBHLQK010000102.1:0-10914 GCA_048884925.1 Candidatus Thorarchaeota archaeon | reverse complement strand
TCTTCGATAATTAGAGGTGCCAAAACCCTTTCTAGAACCGCACTCAGCACAAATTCTCCTTCGAATTCCAAATCCAATGGTAGGTCGCTCTCACTCATTTGAACCACCACTGACATTCAAGCGGCTCAAGCTACTAAAATCTCCTACGTCTGCTTGGTCAGCAAAGGCTTAATTGTGGCATAATCTAGGGTCACATGGAGCGGACCGGGATGCATCGTGCTAAGCTTGACATTGCCTTTGTGGTAGATACGACTGGTTCAATGAAGGATGACATTCGTGCAGTGAAAGACAGTCTATTTGACATTGTTGACAAAATAACTTCTCGAACTAAGAGTCTAAGTATAAGATTCGCGATTGTGTCATATCGCGATCATCCACCTCAGGATCATTCCTATGTGACGCGTATATTCGATTTCTCAGATCGGATTAAGAACGTGCATAGAGAAATATCAAATCTCAATCCTTCACAGGGCGGAGACACGCCTGAAGCTGTCGCTGATGGATTATACGATGCGAGGACAAAGCTCTCTTGGGATGAACATGCGTATAAGGCATTGCTACTTGTGGGTGATGCGCCGCCTCACGGTAGAACCTACAATACCCTAGGTGATGATTACTTCCCAGATGGATGCCCAAAAGGGCATGATTCGCGGAGAGAAGTACAGTCTCTTAAGAGTCGATATGGAGAAACTGTTTTCATATTCGTTTGTGGCTGCAATCCGCTTGTCCGGGAGTCTTTCAAAAGCATTGCTGATTCAGTACAAGGCGGACGATATTATTCTCTTCAGGAAGCACATGAATTGCCTGAGGCTATCCTCCAAATCCTTGAGGGTGTAAGTGATCTCATTGAATCTGACCGCAGAGTTCTCTCATACTATGAAGCGAATGATGGTACATTTGATATTGGTGAAGCAGCTGTTGAGCTCGAATTAGAGCTTCGAGACGTGAAGACCTCTCTTTCGCGTCTACTGGAGCTCAGCAAAATCGCTAGATGGCCAAAGGGTCGTCCACTTGCAGCTTCAAAGATGGGTATGAGTGTTGATCTAGGTGAAGTTCCTGATGCTCTAATTGCAGGAAGGCCATTCATGTATGATTTGAGGGTGAAGAATCCAAGTCGTGCTGTAGTAGGAATCAGGCTTATCGTCACATTGATCACGCCAGAAGGAGTTTCTGAGGTCACAAATGAGAAGCACGAGATTGATCCCAACTCCGAGCGCCATATCGAATCGCAGCTTACACCGATGTCTGATGAAAAGGGAAAAGCGAGCGTACGAGTTGAAGTCATGTATGGCTCTAAATCTCTCGCAACGAGGATATACACTACACGTCTGTATTAGGTGCGTGGCTTGTCTTGGAGCTTGAGGCTATTAAAGGACGAAATCAGAGAGGCATATCTTATGTGAATCCTTCCGTCACAGTTGTCAAAACAGCAAAATTGAGATATCAAGGAAGGGAAGTCTATGCGGACATTCGCACATCGGAACGAGTTGATTCTGGTTCAATAATTATCGACTCTCGCATATTCGATGAATTAGCATGCAAGGCGCAATGTGAAATTATACTAGCTGCCTTTCCAGAAGAGATTCCAAACTGCAATGAAATTTCTCTTCTTGTAGATTTCTTGGATGGAGCGGAAAACGCTAAAGCTCTCGATACTTTTTCCAATAGAATTGAAGATCTCAAGGATTATCTTGATGGTCTAATTTTGAAGGTCGGGCAGAGGATTGAGATTATTAATCTTGGTCTAAGATTGGTTGTAGACGATATGAAGCCTTTCGACCCAAATTTGCAGATTTCGAGAGTTATTTGGAAAAATCTGCTAAAGGTCAATCTCAATGCTCTAGACGATGTGCCTTCCTGTTTCAATATGTGCTTCACGATTGATGTAGGAGCATCTTCGATGATTGAGGATATAGGAATTGACGATGCCTCTATCAGAAGAACCCGATTGGAAGTCGGTCTGAATGTCATTGAAGAATTTTTATCTTCCTCCCGTGAGTGTCCGGATGCATTAGTTACAGCTGTCGCATTTGCTGATTCGCCTTACAAAATGGAGTTTGGTGAAGGCGGACTGCTAAGGCTGAACTCAGAATCATATCAGCAAATCCATGATTGGGTTTCTGCACGGAATGGTGATCATCGCGATGAGCCCTCAAATCCCGGCGAAGCTCTTGAGTTTTCTCTAGATCTAGCTAGCGAACTAAATGCGCAGAATGGTCTTCCCACTCTTATTTTGCTAATTTCCGGAGGGGCTTTTACATCGGGACGCAATCCAGTAGGTGTGGCTCGTGTAATTGCAGCAAGTAATGGAATTTCAGTTTCATGCGTATCTCTGGGAATCAAATCAGATCTAGATCTAATGGAGGCTATTGCTGATGCTGGTAACGGGAGGCTGATTCATATAGGTCATTTCAAAGATGTTAAATCGGTGATTAAGGGATTTATTGATAGGTTTCGTAGCTAGGAGGTCAGCAATTGAACGAAGAAGCAATTACCAGACTTCAGGCAATGTATGGAAGTAGCGAAATTCTTGGATATCTAATCTCACAACTTCCAGAAACGGGTCTCAAATCCGGTTGGGTTGAGGAGGGTCTGCTCATTAAGGGGCTCCAGGAGTCCTCGAGTTCAAAATTCAATCAAGAAACCTATTTTGAACCTACTCATGAAGCTATACATTTAATGGCTGACCGAGCTATGGATGCCCCTGGAAGAACAGGGATCTTCATTCTGGGAGAGCAAGGCTTGGATTCATCAAAATTGGTTGTTGTGCTTTCCGATGACGACCGAGCTCCGGGTCGAGCCAAACTTGCAACATCAATCTGGCTGCGTGATTACACTCCACATGATCTCATTCGCTTTGTACTGAAGCATTTACTAGGAGAGCCGCTTTCATCTGAATTCGAGGAACCCAATATAGACTACATTGAGCAGCTCAGAATTGATGCCATAGAGTGGGATGCTGCTGAGGTCATTAGCCTGAGCATCCCCGGGAGAAAATTCAACACTTCACCTTGGATAAAACAGGCAATTAAGCATCCAGATGAAGAATACGGGATTGCTCTACGTTGTGGAAAGCTGAGGCAAATCCCCGCATTTGCTCTTTTGTTCAGTCGGTGGTTGATCAATCTGCCCATATTTGAAGATTTGAATCAGGGAGTAGCCGCCATTATTTTACGGAAAGAGGATAATGTCGAGATGGCAATTTGGGATAGCTCAAGAGAATTAGCTACCTTCGCAATACTGTTGGACACAGACTTGGAGGAAATCACCAGGAAGTTCTTAGTGCCAGCTTGGTACCAGATTGGTGATAGAATAGAGCCTCCTACAAGAACTCGCGAAGTAGTTGTGAGTAAGCCCAGTGTGGGCATATTTGAGGGCATGAGGCAATCCTTTTCACTCAAGGAACCACCCACACGAATTGCTAGTGAAGAGGAGCGTAGAGCGGCTGCAGCTCTTACAAAACTTGTTGATGACCTTAGAAATCGTATGGAGAGTTTTCCTGTAGAGGATATACTTCAAAGGCTCGAAATGGTTGAGAACCAAGCAAAGATTCTCGCGGAGCATCTAGAGTCCGAAATGATGACAGGAGAATTTGGCGGAAATGAAGGTGCAGCTGTCGGGATGCTGCGCACCAAACTTGGTCATATGCTTGACAGGCTCGAATTACTTTCAGCTCGACTCGAAAAGCTAGAAGAGCGGACTTCAAACCTTCTTGAATGAAGCAGGATGTGATAGCTGTGCCAGAGATCTCAAGAAATCCCCCGGCGATAGGAAGGCTAGAAGAAACACTGATCATCATTGAGGAGATTGATGCAAGGCTACGAGGAATTAAAGAGGCTCTTGCTCTCACTGCCATCGGGGCCGAGCAAGGAGACGGGTCAAGCATTCGTGATTTCTTTGAAGCGATAGGTGAAATTGGTCATGTAATAGATGAGGTGGAAGTCGGGATTGATATGCTTGAAACACGAATCTCTACAATCGAGAATCTCAAAATCCATCAGAAGTAGCACCTCCGACGTTCCCCAGTACTAGCCTATCAATAACATTGGCCAAGTACCCTTCAAAAACATCAGCTGCGAAACTAGTCAATTGGTGGATTCTAACATTAACTCCATCGAAATCCGGAGTGAGATGAGCTTCTTCTCCAAGGTTCAGAATTTCTATCTGGTATCTATCATGAGAAGCAATTGATTTGAGAAATGGTTTCGCATCATCGAAGATTTCGTTGCTTAGATTTGATATTATCAGAACAAGAGTTGGCATTTCAGATCCAAAGTCTTCCAAGAACTCCGCTATTGCTCTGAATGCCCCATATAGTCTGGCTGAACCACCCAAATCACGGGAGCTATCCAATAGCGAATAGAGTATTGATACGAGAACCTCCTCAGACGCAAAGTCTGTTGAGAACCGCACGCTAGTTTGTATACTATCTCCTTTTTGAATTGAAAACTTAGTAGGAGTTTCGGACGCCATGACGATGCCTAATGATCCATCTGATCTATTTCCAGAAATGCTTTGAATAATAAGCAAGGCGGCAAGAGTCGCCGTATCCATTCTGGTTATTGAAGTTCCGAGACCAGACAACAACTCATCTATCTCTGGAACAATGGAAATTAAGGTGTTGAGTCTTCGCCGTAGTGACTGCACAGTCTTGAGTTCGATATCTTGCACACTCATCGCTATGTCTGTTGATATAGCCATAATCAAGTTGAATGGTCTGAACATTTGTGCAGGTCTAAACTCTAGCGATTTTCCTGCAAGCCTAGCTAGCTCACCCGGTTCTAGGGGTGGGACTGAATGAGCGAGTGTCATTTTAGCGCCTGCATCACGCCCATTGATCCAGATTGAAGTACCCGCGCCTAGAATCTGTCCATTCAAAGTTTCTTGTAGTCTATTTGCGTGTAGGTATGCATAGGACAGCAGTTCTGCCTTTGAAAATGCCCCATTTGATTCAAGGGCAAAGAGTGCCTTCTCTAAGTTCTTAATCTTTCCCTCGCTCTTAACCAAGTCTATTACTGACTTATCAGAGAGTCCAAGGAAATGAGCATCATCTTGAGAAATGCAGACAGTTCTTTGGGGGCATTCAACATCCGTCGTCACATGCCCGGCCCAGGATTGCCCAGCCTGGGCATCCATCCCCAGAACCAAGTCGCCATTCTCTAAACCAACGGCTTTCATATCTTCCTCCGACATCCGAAGGGTTCCGCTCTTGATGTCATTGAGATTTAGCTTGAAGTGCAGAGCTGAAAGAATCTCCTGGATATTCTTTACCTTAAGACATTCCAAAAGGACATGGTTGAATCGATTTATGTCGGATAGTGATTTAAGAATGGGGCCATCTGATCTGGCTGAAGCTTGAACTAGTGATGTGAGGGGATCTGCATCTCTTCCTGAAGATTTCTTAGTAAATGAGTTTCTCCACCCGGTAACAATAAGAGAGTTGTCAGGGTCGTTTAGTAGCACAATGGTGTTTGCAGTCTTAGATATGGGATTTCGTACTGTCAGAATGGAATCATTGAGGTGGATTTCACCACCTTCGTTCTCAATCATGTAATCAAAGGACTCGATTATCTGTAGTTTCCGAGCTGCTAGAATCCTGAAGATACGAGAGAGCTCGCTGAGTGATGCCTTTCCAATAAGGCCTTCCGCAACCACACTAGAAGTATTCTCCAAATATTCATAATACGGAGGTCTTGGAGGAAACATTGCAAGAAGATTTCCGCCAAGAATCCTTTGTACTTCTTCAGGAGTTGCTCCAAGATTATTGCTCAGTAGGTAACTGAGAATCTCTGATATGCTATCACCCTTCTGAGTTTCCGGGTATGCACTTCCAAACACCAATTTCTTGGACCAATCAGAACCCTGCGATGAGTTTCGAAGGTGCTTTACTAGGGTTGACAAGGAGGTAATTGTCGCACCTGCCAACAATAATCTTGAGTTGGGGATTTGAAGAAGTCTGCCAATCTCTGATTTCCAAACTCTATGATCTCTCACTGAGAAGAGTGTGGGGGGTGGCTCAAGTCCTGCATCCTTGAGGAAGACGAGCCATTCCATTAGAAGGTCAAGATCCTCCCTACTTTCCATTTCAATGAATAGGGGCAATTCGGATTTGAAATACCTCAGGAGATCCGGTCTATTCTCGTTTCTCAAAGACTCCTTAAGGTCTCCTGCGCTCATTACTGCGCCCCACCCTCTTCGGGTTCGGCTTCCATATCTCATGTCTTGAAGGCGATATAGCCTTGAGCTGAACGGAGGTGTGACACTCCAATTCTCAATGCGTTTGATGTTATTCTTGCGTTGATTTGGAGGTAGCATTGTGCCGGCAATACCAAGAAGCGGTCGAACTGCAAACAAATCAGCAAACCACTCCTGGCCTGAAGAAGAAACATCATGGTATATCTCACTTAGAATGGGCGGTTTCGTGAGGTATACGTAGGCTCTTCTTGGGAAGTATTTGAAAGCTTCAGGATATTTGCTTGAGTAATCAAGCAGTTGATTCTCAACCATTGCATAGAATGAGAATGCCCTGTGCGGATCAAAGATTCTACTCTCTGAACCTGCCTGAACCTCACCAAGTTGTATGAGCGCATCCACCAGTAAGAAGCGTTTCACTTCACCCTCTGTGGTATCTTCAGCAACTAGCATAGATTCATGCTCCTAGTGATTCCATTCTCATGTTCCTCATGTCAGGATATATGCCTGACGCAGATACTTATTATACTCTGTCTATGAAGGAATACTTTATCTCTCACAAGACAGTAGGGTCCACTAACCGGAGCCCATTTAGATGTTGGTTGTTCGTGCACTTGAAAACATACCAGAGAAAGGAATTGCAAAAGGCGAGGAGTTCAGGTTTTACATCGTTGATGCTCATCATCATATGGGCAGAGAGAAAAGTCACCAGAACACACCGTCGGGGGCATATGAGTTCTATGCGCTCCTGTGGTTTGAGATGCAGCGAATGACTGAGAAAATGAAGAATCAAGATGCGCTGCTCTTTGAACCCGTTGGAATTGTTCCACCTGAATTGCCTGAAAGAATTTTCAAGACCAAAGAGAAGTGGTCGCGGATGAATCATGGATGGTTAGTAGACAGAACAATTGTGTTTCCTTACACTGATGACTACTCCAAGAGCAAGTCCCCTGAAGAGCCATCGTTTCAAGTTTCGAATGACAAGATTGCGGCATGGACTACCCGTGCTCCGCATTCCTCCAGACTCATTGGTTTCGCGAGGGTAGATCCCAAGGATGCCCTCAATGGATCGCCAAGCCTACCAATACGGGAGCTAGATAGAGCTATTGGAGAATTGGGACTTAGAGGGCTCAAGCTCCACCCACTTGCCCAGCTTTTTTTGGATGATATTGAGTCTGACTATACAAGGAATGTCGTTGCCAGAGCAGGAGAGCTTGGAATACCTGTGATATTGGATACTAGGAATATTCGGACTGCTGAGAGGATTAGAGACCTCGTTGTATCGATGCGCCAGGATGAAAAGTACAAGAGGGCTATGCGAGGATTGAGTATAATCCTCGCCCACTGTGCAATGAGTCCGGGAACAACAAAGCTATATGACATCCTGCGAGACCCCGTTATCTACGGCGAAACCTCGACTCTTCATGACAAGGATGTACCGGTCCTCTTTAGGATGTCAAGTGATCGGCTGAAGTCACATCTGGGTAGTTGGTCAGATAATCTCCTTTTCGGGACAGACTTCACCTTTCTTTCAGTCCAAGCAGCCGAACTCATTCTACATCTTCTATCACGCGATTTCCCTGGGAGTTTAGAAGATGCTCAAAAAATACTTGGCGGAAACGCACTATCACTTGTAAACCGTCCTTTTGGGACCGCTAAGTCAGCTGAGCGTCATCCACAGGCAGTTGTTTGCCTTGGCTGTGAAAGCGATGCTGTAGTGACTCTTGAAGATACGATTATGAAATTAATCAGTGGTGAGGGATGGGATATCAGCTCTGTCGACTACATGATTCCCCCAAAACATACTTGGCCGAGGATGGAATCGATGAGTGCTGGGGGCCATAATGGTATCTACTTCGATTCCTATGTCATCTCTCTAGGTGTCCGTGGAGGCATCACGGAGGTGCATCTCTGGATTAAAAAAGGGCCGGGGAATATAACAAGTTGCACTGTCCTTGGAACAAAGGGTGAAGATGCGTTAGACAGCCTGGAGTTTGGTACTCAGAAGATTAACGCCACATTCACCAAAGCGATTAATACGAATCCTATCAAAAGCAACTCGGCAATGGACCTTACTAGGGAGGTATTGAAGCTTCTGGCATAAACAACTATCTGGCACAATTCTTTATAATGAATCTGAAGGAAAGTTAAACATCGAACCATAGGAGGAGAACGATATCACCAAGTCGGTGAAACTAGAGATTGATGATGGCGGAGACCTAAGGGGATACGCTGTTCTCAATCCCAAGACTGCCAAGAAATTAAATGCTGAGCTAGGGTCGATTGTTGTATTTGAAGACCCAGCCTCTTCATTCTGGGGAGCAGCTCAAATACGAATCAATGATGGAGTTCCACCTGATAGAATAAGGATTGATACATTGGTCCTTGAAGCATCACTCTTGATGGAAGGCGACGCGGGTATAGACGTTTCCCTTTATGATGAAGACATGATCGCACTCGAGTATGTGGAATTTGGACTTAAGCCACTAACTGAGGATGCAAGCACCGAAGACCTAGTAACACGTGCTGCAGAACAAGTCGAATCTTTGGAGAAGCTCATTGGTGGGAGACTAGTTTATCCAGGAATGTCATTCATCTGGCCCGAATTGAATGTTAAGGTCGAGATAATGACCACTCGACCATCTCTCTCAGGAAAGAGGTTTGCAAAGCTTGCATTCGAAGCGTTGAAGGAAAGGACTGGATATCAATTCAAAACGATAGGTATTGCTACGCCCTTCAATGCAGTCCTATGTATCGATACAAGCGGTTCCATGAAAACGACCGATGTCCCTGTTCAGGACATAGCTCACGCACGTGAGGGTCTCAAAGACCTTGCGGGAGATAATCCAGAGGTTCAAGCATTTCTCGATCGTTTCAAGGAAGGAACGAATGTGAGCCGAGGTGAAGCGGCAGCCATGGCTGTTCTTCTCTACCTTGCTGAAAAAGTTGGCAGAGGCTATGGCGAGAAAGTTGGAGTCGTGACTTTTGAAAAGGAAGTCACAGAGATGACTTTCTTGAGTTCGGAAACTGGTGAAGTACAGCCCTATGTTGAGTGCACAGGAAGAGAGAAAGCACTAGGACTTCAAATCATTAGTACACATGTGGTGGACAAGATTGAAGAAGGAGGTACTCTTACCGACATGGGTACAGCACTCACGCGAGCTGCTGACATTATAGATGCTTTTGGGGATCCAACAAAGCCAACCATGCTCATTATGATGACCGATGGAATGACGACATCTGGACCTGCTCCTCTCAAGGTTTTGAAGGAGAGATTCAGGAACACCGGTAGTCTAGTGATATACACCATTGGTCTAGGAGAGCGAAGTGAGATAGATGAAGAATTGATGCTTGCAATGGCGCAGTATGGCAATGGAACTTATCGCCATGTAGACAACATGAGGGACCTCTTGGAATGGTATGGCAAGCTGGCTAGTGAATTTGCAATAGTCATACGGGGATCAGAGTAGTAACAGGTTAGGTATGTTCTAAAGCCTGTACAAGAGCCTTTAGAGTTTCAAGATCCATCTCTAGGATTTGCTCCTCAGGTATTCCTGACAACATCTCTTCGGGGACATTCACGAGAACATTAGCTTTCTCTTCCCCATATTTCTCCGTAAATTCCTTAAGTCTGAGTTCATCTTCAGTCATACTCGCCTTAGCCGCGAGTTCCTCAAGTTCTTTGACTGACATCTCCATTAAATTGCTATCACCAATTGAATCGCGCACTTCAGGTGGAAGATCTTGAATTATAATGTCCTTCTTCGATAACTTCTTCCTTTCTGTATCAACTTCAGGAGCAGAGGTTTCTGTTGTGGACGCTATCAGAGCTTCAAGCTCCTCATAGGTCAGTGTCTTTAGAACATCGTCGGAAACAGATTCTCTAACTTCTCCTGGAAGCATCTCGATGAGTTCTTGCCTACTTGGTCCTGACTTCTTCCTTCGGACTTTTTTCACTTTCCTGACTTTTACTGCTTTCTTCTTTGGTTTTTCATCGGGCTTCTTTGTGGGCACCGCCATTGTCAATGAATTAACTAGCTCTCTTGCAGTTTCGGGTGTGAGCCTTCTAAGGTCCTCTTCCGGTAGGGTTTCGCGAAGGTCCTCTGGAATCTCGCTGAGAATTTCCTCAACCTCTGGTGAGATTCCTGTTGGTCTTCTCAGCGCTTCATCCGCAGGGGAGATTGATGCAGCTTCAGCGGCACCTGCCATTACTATTGGTCTTTCCTCTAACTCCTTGATGAAATCAGTAACATCCACTTCAATATCAAAGCCCTTTGATCGCCATTTCATGTAACGGCCAATTGCATCCGAGTCCACATTGATTTTACTCAGTCTTGAACGTATGGCTGTATCCTCCATGTCCGGAAAACCGCCAACAAGGTCTTCGATATCGCTTGAATCAAGTCTTGCCCATATCGGTCCATTCAGAAGTTTTGAGAGTCCTGCTGCGCAATGGGACCTGACCCAAGTATTACCATCCTGCAATCCCTTTAGTAAGTTCGGAATTGTTCTTGGCTGGTGGTAAAATGCCAATGCCTGAGCGCAGGCAATTCGTACATTGTCTTCTTCATCCGTCATGGATTTAACTAGGTCTGTGACAATTGTTGGGTCTCCAATATCAATGGATGCAAGAAGTGCCCGTTCTCTCACGACGTCTGAAGCATCGGAAAAGGCACCAACAAGCGCCTTCCTCACTCTTTTATCCTTTGAAGCAAGAATTCC
>JBHLQK010000101.1:0-10971 GCA_048884925.1 Candidatus Thorarchaeota archaeon | reverse complement strand
CGCGTTGGCGTGATTGTAGGACGAAATGGCAGAGTGAGAAAGAGAGTTGAGAAGCTGACAAACACGAATATCGAGGTTGACTCGGAGGGCATTGTTAAGATAACCGGTCGTGAGGACACAGAGGACCCAGTCTTAGCTTGGAAAGCCAAGGATATAATTCGAGCTATGGCTCGTGGTTTCAGTCCAAAGAATGCACTGTCTCTCATCGATGAGGATGCACGTCTAATCGTCATCTCACTCCGCGAAGTGGTTGGGTCGTCTCCTAACCAACTAAAGCGGGTAGCTGGTAGAATCATTGGAGAGAAAGGACGGACTAGGCGCGCCATTGAACAGATCACAGAGGTCAAAATATCAATCTATGGAAGAACTGTTGCCCTCATCGGTTACGATCCTGGACTCCAGTATGCTCAGAAAGCAGTCGATATGATTATTGGTGGAGCCCCTCATGGTGCAGTCTATGCGATGCTAGAGAGAGCACGAAGAGATATGACCAGAATGGAGGCAGAGCTCTGGGAAGATACAGATCTCTAAAGCGATGTAATACCCGAGCTAATAATCCCTATGGCCCTTTTGGCAGTTGAGCAATGACCGTGATAAATCAGTCTGTGGAAGGTTTTCGCAGTATTTCGCCTGCTGAGTTCTTCTACAGGAACCGCCAAATGGCAGGATTCGGGAACTCAACACAATCTGTCTATTCCACTTTGAGAGAGCTTGTCGAGAATAGTCTAGACGCCTGCGAAGACGCGCAATGCATTCCTCAGATAAGGATTACAATAGACAATCTGTCATCTGACCTCTTAAGTATCAAAGTATCTGACAATGGAACAGGGCTTCCATATCAACAGGTGCCTGAGGCATTTGGGAGGGTTTTGTACGGTAGTAAGTATGATCAGAAACAGAAGAGAGGTACATTCGGGCTTGGAGTGACAATGGCAATCCTTTATGGCCAAATCACCGCGGATTCACCTGTTATTGTTCATACCCAAAATAGCTCGGGTCCGGGAAGGGTCTACAGACTCCTTATTGATGTAGAGGAGAATCTGCCGATTATTGAGAATGAGCGGGAAAAGTACCGGTCCACAGATGGCACGACTGTGAAAATCACACTCAGGGGTGATTTGAATCGGGCCAAAGAACGAGTTGTTGAATACATCCGACTAACTACGATTGCCTCCCCCCATGCCGTTATTGAGTTTGGTTTTGACGGTGAGTCGACTGAAGTAGTGGGCGGTTGGTCTCATAAGGTTCCAGACGCTCCGGTTTCATCTAAACCGCATCCCAGAATCGCGGACTTGGAGTTATTACGGAGAATGATGGCTAGGAGTCCTTCGACCAAGATTCACGATTTCCTAGTCGATTCGTTTCAACAGGTGGGAACAAGAACAGCTACGCGTTTTCTGAAATTCGTTGGTCTTGACCCAAGTCTGAGAGTCGATTCACTCACCCGTGCGGATATTACGAGTCTAAGTGTATCTCTCCGCAGATTTGATGGGTTTGGGCGTCCAGATAGCAGATGTCTTAGTCCAATAGGTGAGGAGGCTTTCCTCCTCTCTGTAGAATCCCTCTTCAGCAACTCATGGGTGCACTATTCAAAACGGAGTCCCTCAGAATGGCAAGGAAACCCGTTCTTCGTTGAGGGCGTCGTTGCTGTCGGAAATGAGTTTCTAAAGGGTGACGTTCCCACACTCTATCGTTTTGCGAATAGAGTACCCCTACTATATGATGCAAGCGACGACATATTGACAAAGATAGTAAAGCGACTCAATTGGAAGCACTATGGAATCTCTGTGCCCATGCCTGTCGCCCTTTTCATTCATTTTGGATCAACAAGAGTCCCGTACAGGGCAGCTGGAAAGCAGTCATTGGCACATATGCCAGAGATTGAAACAGAGGTTACTGGTCTTATTCGTTCGCTTGGACGATTGTTGAGGAAGTTTACAGGTCGCAAAGAACAATCCAAACGCGATGCAAGAAAGATGCAGGAGTTCTCGGAGATGTTCAAAATTGTGACCAAGTATGGGCCAGCCCTCGCAGAGGTTGAATCCCCTCCCTCTACGACACACATGGTTAGATCCCTCTTTGAGGTGAACACTGATGTCTGAACAGAAACCAGTCGACACACTCAAGGCAATAGGATTGAGAATTACAGAGGCCATAACAGAAGGAAGATTTCCAGTAGTAGACCTGCCAAATCGAGGCACTGATAATATTGAGTTTGATGCAGAACTCAATCAGTTTGTTCTTGGAGGATCCAAGGTAAAGAGGGACTCGAGTAATCTGAAACATATTCGGAGCTTCGCACAGCTCACATGGGTGGCATATTTCGCTAAGCAACTTCTAGAAAGCAATCGAACAAGCTCATTGAGGGACTTGTATTATTCCAGTGAAGCTTTTGGAGTGAGATTTAATGACCAAGGAGAATCAGATCGTATCATCACTGACCTCGAGTGTCTGACGGGCCAGCCGCGTGAAGCCCTCGGTATCTATCCAGAAGAGCACTCCTCTGTTTTCGGTTCAGTCAAGATGAATTACACAGTTCCCGGATACGAAGGACGTGAAGTTGACCTTACCCTGAGTCCGGATGGACTTCCAATAGGGAGAGCATTGATGACGGCAGAGCCTGCAGACACAGATGCAGAGATGATTTTAGCGGTAGAGTCTGGTGGAATGTTCTCACGACTGATTGAAACCAAAGCTTGGAAACGTTTTCGGGCGATACTTGTGCAACTGGGAGGTCAGCCGCCACGATCAACACGTACTCTAATGCGAAAACTGCATGAGGCATTTGACCTTCCTGTGTTTCTATTCACCGATGGAGACCCTTGGGGGATGCATATTGCTCAGGTCGTTAAAAGCGGCAGCGCTAATGCAGCCCATATCTCTGGACTAACGATTCCCAACGCCAAATGGATTGGTGTGACTCCAGCGGACATTCGTGAATATTCACTGCCTTCTGAACCAATGTCCAGTGTAGACCTCAAGCGACTGGACGAACTTGCGCGTGATATCAGGTATGCGGGACATATTTGGCAGAAACATATAGCCGAGTTTCGTAGTCTGCGAAGAAAGGCCGAACAACAAGCATTCAGCAGGTATGGCATGGACTTTGTCGTTGACACCTATCTTCCTGACAAATTAGAGTACTACCAATAATCTAGACGACAAGCAGAAGGACCGCGCCAAACGCAATAACGGCCTGTAACAGTATCAACAGAGCTACGTTCTTCTTTTCAGTGACATTATCTGACAGGTGTGGCAATATCCAGTACATCGTGAATGGTCCTACTACCTCGAGAGTCCCGTCCTCCCTTGGACTGGCAAACTTCACATAATCAATTCCCTTGCGGTGCACGTAGAGTCTGTACATGATATAAAGGAGAAAATTGACGCCAAATGGCAAGTACAGGAATATAGCGAGTCTGTCCATGTTCCCTAATATGAGTGCTGCCGCCATAGCAGCTCCAATTGGCAGTCTCCCAACATCTCCAGGCAAAATCTTTGCAGGAAACCTGTTAAAGATCAAGAACGCTAGGGTTGCACCAAGAAGCGCACCGGCCACCACTCCCGAGTCCAATAGTGCTTGGGTGGTTTCGGTTCCATCTATGAACGATAGTAGCACCACGTACAATATCAGTGCTGCAGAGTTGACAGCAGAGAGGCCTGCTTCTAAACCATTCATTCCTCCATACATATTGGTTGAATCAATGATGAATGTCATCATCAATGGAATGACGACAAGTGGATAGAGCACACCTAGGTCAATAGTCCCGATCACTGGGATGGACATTGTTGTTGTTCCTTCCTGCATTACCATCATTGGTATCGAGGCAATCATGGGAAGTACAATCTTGGTCCTATTCCTAAAGTCGAGATTATCATCCAAGAGCCCAATCATTCCAGCCAAGAGGATTGAAACCAGTGCGGCCAGAAGCCCTGTATCGACCTCCTCCCCCTGAAATGTGGTGATTCCTATCATAATCAGCAATGAGGTAACAAGAGCGAAAAGAACTACAAATCCCCCTCCTTTTGCCACTTCCGGTTTACTAGGCTTATGAACGTCTATATCCATTATGCCCTTTTCTCTCAGTATCCTGATGGTGTCAGGCATTGTAAGGACTACTAGTGAAAATGCAAGAATGATGGCTATGAGGATCGTCAACAACTTGAGCGTTTCTCCTTTACCGGCTCAATCATATCGCTATTTTACACTTTTCGGATAGAAGAATGCAATGGTACAACGATTTGCATGACGAAACCTATTTAACGAGTCCAGAGGTTCGAGCGCATCGTTCGCGGCCTATCTAGTAGACACTATACCGCGGACCCCATTGATTTACGGTGATTTGGATTGAGCCTGCTGCATAGAAGGATAGCGACAATCGCGATAATGACGCTGTTTTTGACGAGTGGCGTCCTAGCTATGGTTCCCACAACAGGAACTTGGGATTCTGATAATTTGGCTCATGATGTAACGCGGCTTAGTTCAGTGGCCGAATCCGCGAATAATCTATCAATTCCATTTGCGGACAGACACTATGGAGCCGCTGATGGGATTATAGACCCGCAAGAGTATGCCTTTAGCTTCACAGATCCTATAACAGGAATAACAGCATACATGGAACATAATGGTACAAATTTCTATCTCGGACTAGAGGCTCCGACTTCTGGATGGATTGGTATAGGCTGGCAGAACTATACTGACAGCTTCACTTCGGCTGGTCTGAATAATAGTGATCTAATCTACGGATATGCTCCTGGGAATCCATCAGCGGACATCTGGAGAGCTATTGGTACTGATGTTGTCAGTGTTCACTACATTCTGACTCTTCCCAACGGCACGGTACTTCAAGAGGCTGACTTTCCAGACGACGAATCAGAAGAGGAGCTAGCGCGGCTTAGTTCGCTAGCCATGTACCGAGAAGCAATCTTCGGGATGAGGATCGGTGAAGTACGTCATTTCATCATTCCAGCAGCAGAGGCATATACAGATCCAACCCATTCTCTCTATGGCCTTGACCTTGAGTATGAAATTACTCTCACAAGAATCACAAGAGGGGGACAAACAAAAAGAGATAATCCTGCTGACGAAAGTCTGATTGTCTATAGCGATGAGCATGGTGTGAGCACTCTCCAACATGTTGCAGATCTCAATCAGGACAGAATACTATCTGCCAATGCTACAGATGATGGTGCAAATACTCAACTGGAATACATCATTGCGATGAACAGCACATCTCCTGATGACATACCACTCTTCAATAGCACCGATATCATGTACCCCTTCATCTTCATGTATGGAAATACTGAGGACACTAAGGAACTCCCTGTCGTACGTACTCCCTGGTCCAAATCCCCAATGGTCATGCTAGTTCCCAACACGGGGCCTACCCTCATTATAAAGAGTCCAGCTCAAGGAGAGTCATTGGCGTGGGTTACTACCCTAGAGGTCGAAGCAACTGACAACACTCGAGTAAGAAACGTCCAATATCGGCTAGATGACGAAGAATCGTGGACTGATTTAGTATTTAATAGTAAAACTACTTTCTGGGAGTATCGTTTGGACCTATCCAGCTATGATGACGGTATCCATACTATCTGGTTCAATGCCTCAGACCCAACTAATACAACCACCATTGCATCCGTCGACATTAACCTAGTGCGTCCATATCTCCCTCTGCGTGGTATGCGGCTTGATGTTAAACGAACCATCAGTACAGAGTCGTACCTGCGGACCCGCATTTTGGACAGCTTCACTGTCACAAACAACGGCTCTTCTGTGATTTCTGCAATTGAAGTGTACCTTCCTGTGAAGTGGGCGTCAAACCTCCTCTCAGTCGCTGCAAGCGATATTGACGGAAAGACCTTGGAGGTAGTGCGACTTGAAGACCGGAATGGATTGATGCACTGGCGTATTTATTTCCAGAAAACGGTCAATTATGGCAAGACCTACACCCTCTCCATGACTATGCAGATGCATTCTCTTAACACGCTGATGGACATCACAAACAAGGAATATGAGATCACATTCCTGAAGTTTCCAGTAGTTCCTTATGTCATCAGAGAAGCGTCTATCGTTACGTCGTACCGAACAGGTGACTCGCAATCCCCTGGCTATACTGCTCCAGATACTACGGTAAGGAATCTAGCACCGCTCGCTGTTGAAGAGTTCACAAATGCTTTCAGATCCTTCACAACACACATCGTATCTGATCGAACAACCGTCATTCGAGTAGATCCCTGGGGCTGGCTCTCCTACAAGGAGACAATTCGTGTTGACAACATTGGCTTATCACCAGAGAGTCAAGTTACATTCACCGTACCAGCCTATTCTATGGGCATTAAAATCTATGACCGGGTTGGCTTACTTGTTGATTCACAACTCACGGCAGATGGCGAATGGAACGTTTCTAAGTCAATAAGCATAGCGCTTTTGGAGGACAGGTTTGGACCAATGGAGTTTCTTCCTGGCTACTCGTATGAGTTCAACATAGAATATATGGTTCAGATTAACGAGTATGAGGAACTTGCAGAAGGCGGTAATCTTCTTGACATTCCAATTGGCACACTCGATGAGATTGTCATAAGGCATCATTGTGTGGACCTCATCTTGCCCTATTCTGTGAATACGCTCAGCGTTTCTGGCCAATACAGACTATTGTATGGGGTGTTCGACACAACTCTCAGATACAATGTCTACAATACAACCAGCTTCAATCCATTAGAAATCCAGCTCTTATATCAAGTATCTTTCCTCATTGCTGCGAGGCCACTTGCCTTCACTGCAATTGTAGGCCTTCTTGCTCTTGCTTATGTGTCCTACAGAAGAGTGCGTCTGGGGATTGAAGGAGGAGAGTTCGAGGAGGAAGATGCCAAAATTGAAGAGCAAAGACAGGCGGGAGCTCCTCCAGAGCTGCTTCGAGAGTTTGCAAACCTCTACTCAAGGAAGACCGCCTTGAACATGGACCTTGAGAAACTAGAAGCCGCAAGAAGGCGAGGCAAGGTCAAGAAACGCGAATTCATGATTCGTGAACGTGATATCAAGTCTCAGCTTGATAAAATCGACTCAGATCTTCCGAGAGTAAGGGATGAGCTCTCAAGTCATGGTGCAAGATACCGCGATATGGTGGGTCAGCTGGAACTCCATAATGAGAGGATTGAAGGTGCAAAAGCAGGCCTCCGTCAGCTATTGCTTCGGAAGAAGAAACAGAGAATCAGCCGAGTTGCCTTTGAGAAGTCCCGGCAGGACTACCTGAAGACGATTCAGAAGGCAACAAGTGCGATTGACCGCACTCTACTTACGATCCAAGAGGAAGCCGGTGAGCTTTAGGACTTATAGGGCAGCTTTCGCAAGTCTTATCATATGAACCAACAAGTGGATTTCCTCTCGAGGGCTAACTATGAAAGAATTCCTTAATCGCGATGAAATCAGTGTCCGCGAACTTTTGGAGCCTAATACGAAGGCATTACAGATGTATCAATATCTTGCAGGTTCCCCGAAGGTTCAATCATACCTTAAGACTGCTAACAGGATGGCAGTTTCCAGGCTTGGGTACACTGACCATGGTCAGGTCCATGCCGAAGTAGCCACTTGGAATGCACTGAAGGCGTTTGATATTCTAGACGAAACATTTCAGCCCAACATTGTAGCTGAAGATATTGGAGATACTGATGATGCCCGCCTTGTAGTCCTAGCATCCACCTATCTTCACGACATCGGAATGGTTGTCCACAGGACTGAGCATCCTCAGGTGTCATTATCGCTGGCTATACCCATCCTTGAATCTAAGCTAGTTGAAATCTATGATGATCCAGCCAAAGCAACTGATATTCTGAGTTTCATCGCACATGGAATCTACGCACACGATGATGACACACAATGTTTGACATTTGAGGCTGGCATCACTAAGATTGGTGACGGATGTGATTTAACCAAAGGCCGTACCATCATACCATTCCAGAAGGGGAAGGTCGATATTCACTCTGTCAGCGCTATGGCCATCCGGGATATTATTCTGGACAAGGGTGAAAAGCCACTCCGATTGACTGTTGTAATGGACAATCCAGCTGGAGTCTTTCAAGTTCAGGCCGTCCTCGAGAAGAAGATATCGACATCTGGACTCCAAGACCACATAGAGATTGAAGTATTAGTCAATGGAAATCGTCTTGTCTTAACTCAGGTCAAGAGGCTTTTCAGAGTGCAAATCGAGGACCCATCTGATCCTATCGGTGTAAAGGAAAAGTAGGTGGTAGCCCCGCCAGGACTCGAACCTGGGTCTGAGAGGCCAAAACCCTCAATGCTGGACCGCTACACCACGGGGCTGTGTGTTCCTTTGCAAGCACTAAGACCTTTCAATCTTCGCTTGACAGGCCAAATGGCAATCCCTTTTCAAGGATTTCGGAGGGGATGCGTTCTTTCCATTGCTTGAGAAACGCGGTTTCCTCAATGTTCTGCTTTCCAGACATCCTGAGATCATCAGGCAGCATACAGGGGATTCCATCGATTACAGGATACCAGCGTCCACACTTTGGGCAGGTAATTAACCCTGCATCAATCTCTTCAAATTCCTCTTCTTCTGTCTGCTTGGTGTGGCTTTCATAAATCTCTAGATGCAGCTCGCTTCTGCACTCTTTGACTGGACAAGCTAAAATATCCATCAGCCATGGTTTCATGAGTTCGGCGCCTCCTGCACAAAGCCACTCATTTAACACGGCATAAAAAGCATTCGAGCCGTTCATATCTTTCTCTTGACCCAAGGGGAAAGGATATTTTGCCGTGTCGTTCGGACCATTATCAGCAAGAATGGCTGGTGGACATACTTATGGATTTCAAACATCCGTGGCTTCCGCTTACTGAAGACGCAAAACAGGAGATGCTCAGATCGATTGGAAGAAAGAATCTTGGCGAGCTCTTCTCGAACATCCCTGAGACGTTCAGACTAAATCGTGATCTCGACGTAGGCGATTCCCATACAGAGATTGAAGTAGCACGTAGGATGCAGGAGCTTGCGGAAAAGAACAAGCCTGCTGACAGCGGGAGGGTCTTCCTCGGTGATGGCCTCGGTATGCACTACATTCCCTCAGCCACTAAATCTCTTGCTGGTCGTTCGGAATTTGTCACAGCCTATACAAGCTACCAACCGGAGATAAGTCAGGGGATGCTCCAAACGCTCTTTGAATATCAAAGTCTGATGGCTGAACTATTAGGGGTTGATGTAATCAACAGCAGCATGTACGATATGTCTAGTGCCCTTGCAGAAGCCATCTTGATGAGCGTCCGAGTGAAGAAGAAGCGTAACCTAGTCCTAGTTCCAGGCACCATCAATCCAGTCCATTGGCGCGTTGTCAAGACCTATACTGAACCTCTTGGAATCGACATAGAGAAGATAGACTATGATAGAAAGAACGGACAGATGAACCTCGCGGATCTTGAGTCCAGACTTAGCGAGAATGTTGCAGGAGTGTATCTTGAGAATCCCAGCTATCTTGGATTCATAGAGGTTGGTGTTGACAGGATCAATGAATTGGTTCACGAGGCAAACGGCCTACTGATAGCGGGAGTTGAAATAATGTCCATGGGCATAATGCGCCCCCCTGGGGACTATGGCGTTGACATTGTTGTTGCAGAGGGACAGGGACTGGGGTCACCAATGTCCTATGGCGGTCCACTTCTTGGTATATTTGGATGCATCAATGATATGAAGCTGATTCGGCAATTACCTGGTCGACTTGTTGGAATGACAACGACCTCAGATGAGCCATTCAGACGCGGATTTGTCCTCACACTGAGTCCACGAGAGCAGCACATTCGAAGGGAGAAGGCCACTAGTAACATCTGCTCAAACCAAGCACTCATTGCTGTGACTGCTGCAATAGATACATCATTACTGGGCCCTGATGGTTTTAGAGAGATTGGTGAAACTATCACTTACAAGTCACACTATGCTGCGAATAGACTGAACGCATTATCTGATGTGCATGCTCCTTCGATAGGTGATGCATTTTGGAAGGAATTCGTGGTTTCCTTCAAAAGTGGTGTTTCAGCTCAATCAGTGCATGAGGGTCTCTTGGAGCGAGGAATCCACGGAGGGAAAATTCTGACCTCCGAATTTCCTGATCTTGGCGAATCCATGCTCATCTCTGTCACAGAGATTCATACGAAGGATGCAATTGACGAGCTGGTGAATGCCATCAATCAAATTGTGACTAATGGAGGTGGCAAGTAATGACAGAGAGGTCTGAATATCGCCAAGCCCGTTGGGATGTTCCTCTAATATTCGAGAAATCGAGAACTGGAACTACAAGCCATCAGTTCCCTGCAGTTGAAGATGAAATTCGAAAAACTGTAGGAGCCCTCGACTCTCTCATTCCCAAGGTGATGCAGCGCGAGAAGCCACCTGAAATTCCTGAGGTTTCAGAGCTTCAGGTCATAAGACACTTCACACGCCTCTCACAGATGAACTTCTCGATATCAACAGGTACGTATCCACTTGGTAGCTGTACAATGAAGTACAACCCAGTCATCAATGACTGGGCTGCCAATCTTGACGGATTTGCTTGGCTTCACCCAAGTCAGGATGCTACGACCAGTCAGGGTGCGCTGGAACTGATGTGGGAACTAGAACAGTGGCTGGCGGAAATCACTGGAATGGATGCCGTTACATTGCAACCTGCTGCAGGGGCGCAGGGAGAATATACAGGTGTGATGCTGATCCGTGAATACCATAGATGCGTCACTCAAGAATGCGAACAGCGCAATGAAATGCTCATACCTGACGCGGCTCATGGCACAAATCCGGCATCTGCAGCCATGGCGGGTTATAAGATAGTCGTAGTGCCTTCTAGTGAAGATGGGCTGGTGAATATAGATGCTCTAAAAGCTGCAGCAGGTCCAAAGACAGCCGGACTGATGCTCACAAATCCAAACACGATAGGGGTTTTTGAGAAAGATATCGAAGAGATTGCGGACATTGT
>JBHLQK010000100.1:0-11026 GCA_048884925.1 Candidatus Thorarchaeota archaeon | reverse complement strand
CCGATGTGGGGTCCCAAATCGAAATTGACGTACCTTTTCTCCAAGGGGAATGCCACAGCTACACCCATAGTCAAACCGCCATATGCACCGAAATTCTCTCCAGTTGTATATGGGAGAATTGAGCTTACTGCTATCAAAACAAAGCCGATGATGAAGAGAAGTAGATACCAATATTCAGTCTTGATTCTTGACGCGAAATCGGATAATTGGGACTCGAAGTAGAATGGCAAAAGACCGATGATAATACCAATTGCCCATCCCAGGAGGATGTCGCCCAAGAAATGCACTCCTAGATAAACTCTCGATATCCCTATCACAAGCATTAGTATCACAGCAGCAAGAGTCATCCACCAAGTCTTTACCTTGGCTGCAAGCCATGAATATAGCGTCCCTGCATTCTGTGCATGACCACTAGGTGTACTGTAGTCGGTAGGTTCCATATCTCCATACCAATAGCTCTCAGGCGGTCTTGGGTTCCCTATGATGTACTTCAACCAATAGTTGGTGATAATCGATACAACTAGGATGAGCGTTATGATCATTGCTTCTCTTTTTCGATAGGCCCAGAATCCTATCAAAAGGAAGGAGATAAGGAAAATCTCTCCCCCCATCTCTGTTACAATGCGAAAGAAAGCTCCTGCCCATGGAAGCAAGTCCCGCAGGAAGGTTGTAATATTTGGGTCAAAGAACATGACTATTTCTCCTGGTGAGGCAAGGTTGATAGCTACACAAAGCGAATGAAAAGATTGTCGAAGGACCCAGAGCTATCAGAAGCTTAATAGTCGACAACAATTCTCGCATTTTCAGGGTGATCGCTAATATGGTTCTTGAGAATCTTGAACCCAAGCTAGTATGGCAGATATTTGAAGAGGTGTTCATTCAGACTCCTCGTGCCTCCAAAAAGGAGGACAAGATTCGCGCAAAGATCAAGGAATATGCAAAAACCAAATCAGACGCAGCTGGAATTGCGCTCACCATCAATGAGGATACAACTGGAAATATGCTTTTGAAGACGCCCGCTACAAGAGGGATGGAGAAAGCACCACCAATCCTGCTACAAGGCCACATGGACATGGTTTGCGAAACTGATCGTCCTGAAGGATTTGATTTCGACAATAAACCAATTCCAGTAAGAGTACAGGATAATGGAGAGTGGGTTGATGCTGATGGCACTACCCTTGGTGCGGACAATGGAATTGGCTCATCAATTGGACTTGCTCTCGTATTGGATCCTGATGTTGCACATGGCCCTCTTGAAGTTCTAATTACTGTGGATGAGGAAACCGGTCTTGTGGGCGCATTCGGTCTAGATACTGAGATACTGGGAATTGAAAGTAAACTCATGGTCAACATTGATTCCGAGGACTTGGGGATTATCACTATTGGTTCTGCAGGCGGAGGAGATACCACACTCACAAAGACTCTTGGTCTGAAATATGTCGCCGGAGAGGCCACATTCTATGAGCTCTCGGTATCAGGTCTATTCGGTGGCCATTCTGGTGTTGATATTCACGAGCCTAGGGCCAATGCCAACAAACTGATTGCACGGATGTTGTCAGTTATAGTCGATAAGATGAACGTACACCTTTGTAGCTGGAACGGGGGGAGCAAGCATAACGCAATCACAAGAGAGTCAACCGCAAGGTTTGTTGTGGAAACTGGAAGATCTGCAGACGCAGAGAAACTGCTTGCGGAATCAAGAGCAGATATTCTAGCATATTACAAATCTGCTATACCTGGCGCAACTCCTCTTGAGCCGGAAATCAAGATAGATTGGAAGACATCAGAGCCTACGCCCGCCTTCTCACTTGAGGAGTCCAAAAGGATAATCCAATCAGTGAATGTTATCCCCCATGGTCCTATCCGCTTCTCACCGAGTGTCGAAGGTCTTGTGGAAACCTCCAACAACCTAGCAATAATCAACACTGAAGATTCAGAGATATCGGTGTTGATGTCCACAAGAAGCAGTGTTGACTCAGAGCTGGATTCCTTTAGGAAGACGGTTTCTGATTTGGCACAGTTGAGTGGCTGGGATGTGACTCTAAAGGCTGCATACCCCGGATGGAATCCAGAACCGAAGAGTCCATTTCTGGCATATGTTCGCTCTCATCTTGAGAGTATTTCAAAAGGGGAGATCAAAGTGGAGGCGATTCATGCTGGACTCGAGTGTGGCATAATCGGTTCGAAAATCCCAGGAATTCAGATGGTTTCAATTGGTCCAAGAATGGAGAACCCACACACTCCAGACGAGCGAATCAGGATTGCAGATGTGGGACTCCTATACAATGTGATGAAGTCAATTCTCAAAAATCTCAAGGACCTGTGATTAGGAATTCCTCACAAATCATCCAAACCAAGAGTCTTGAGCTTCTTGGCTGGTGGCTTGCCAGTCTTTCGGCTCCACTCTCGATGTTTATACCATGTATCTAGCTGTGCATCTACGTCAGGCACATGGCCCTCTGTCGGGCCCTCAAGAGGCTGAAGAACAATGTCGGGAAGCTTCTCGTTCTTTGTGTCGTATCCCATCTTGAGGTTAAAAAGGCGCATCATTGTGAAGATACGTTCTCCAGTTTTCGCCACTTCCTCCACTGAGTAGTCCCATCCAGTTACAAGCCTGAAAAGCTCTGCGAGTTCTTCAGCTAGAATGGGGTAGTAGTGACATATGAGTGCGGAATTAGTGAGTGCTCGAAAATCTTGGATTTTTGCTACGATGTCCGCTTCATTTGCAAACCGGTCAAAGCTCTCAATCTCAAGCTTCTCATCGGTCAGACCCATCTGCCAATTATACATGTCAGCAGTCATATGGCAAGCCCCGCGAGGAGATGTTGCATATCCCACCGCCAATCCA
Organism: Candidatus Thorarchaeota archaeon; assembly: GCA_048884925.1. GTDB lineage: Archaea > Asgardarchaeota > Thorarchaeia > Thorarchaeales > Thorarchaeaceae > SMTZ1-83. The sequence continues at coordinate 8,178 of JBHLQK010000100.1, read as the reverse complement.
GAAAATCCACGAGGATCGTGCATTGGGAGTTCTAGTCCATTGACCTGAGCTGCGAGATTCCCAACTCCAAACTCCTCTCCAAACTTGACGGTGCCCTCTGCCATTAGGTTTCCTATGCCATCTCTTGTAGCTATTTTTTTAATCAGGTCTATAGCTGAGTCAACCTCACCCCATTTTGGCTTAATACCGTCCAAGTCTTTAGCCGTGATTTTACCTTCGTTGAAGAGATAGTATGCAAACGCCGCCACGGTCCCTGCTGAGATGAAATCTAGACCCAAGCGGTCCAGTTGAGCGCTGGCATACGCGACCGCATAAATGTCATTATTGAGAAGAAGAGATCCCATGCTACCAACGACCTCATACTCAGGACCCGCGAAATCTCCAGTAGCATACTTCCCTTCCGTAATTCTAATCTTCCTGCCACACCCGATTGGACATCTGAAGCAGGCGTATTTGCCAACCAAGATGGTTTCGCGCATAGTAGTGCCACTAATATCGTATGAGTCGAAATCAGAGACAGTGTAGTATCCTGCAGGCATGGACCCATACATCCCAGTGGCCATATCTACAAATCCAGCACTGCCAAGAGTAGAGTACATGTTGAAGGTCGTATCTTCAGATTTGTCTTCATTCAGGTATTTGGCGTAGTTCTGCAACCCTTCTTGATCCGCCACCTTAATTTTTCTGTCAGTTCCTTTAACCACGATGGCTTTGAGTTTCTTTGAACCCATAACAGCTCCGAGACCCGCCCGACCAGCAGCACGGTAGCTATCTACTATGATATTGGCGTACTTTACTAGATTCTCTCCAGCAATACCGATTCTGGCAACACCAGGACTCTTGAGACCGGTTTCTTTTTCTAGCATGTCCCAAACGATTGCTGTGTCTTTGCCCCACAAATGCTTTGCATCTCTGATCTCCACAGCAGAATCGTGGATTATTAGGTACACTGGCTTTTCTGATTGACCTGTGATTATCACTCCGTCAAAACCTGCAAACTTAAGGTCCGCTCCCAAATGCCCTCCCACTGTACTGTGAGCCCAGAGATTTGTCTGAGGCGACTTGGCGCAAAATGACATCTTACTACCAGTTGGCACCCAAGTGCCAGAAAACGGACCTGTCATAAGCATCAGCGTATTCTCTGGTCCAAGTGGATCCGTCTTTGAGTCTACCATGTCGTAGAGAGTTCTACACGCATATCCAGCTCCCCCAATGAAATCTCGTGCAAACTTGGGATTGAGAGGCTCACCGGCAGTTCCACCTGTACTCAAGTCAACTCTCAGAATCTTATTCCGATATCCATGCATACTCTTCACCTCGGTGCTAGAAGTCGATTGGATTCCCCTCAAACATGTACTCGTAAATCCTTCTGATGGTTCCGCTGTCAATATTTCGAGGATTCATTGTTATGGTGGCGTCCATCATAGCATACTCAACAAGCTTATCAATACCTGCTTTGAAATCCTTCTTCTTGACCCCCGCCGCCTTCAGACTTATTGGACTTCCTATTCTTTCCATGAAATCTCGTACTGCCTGAGCGAATTTGCGAGCTACCGTCAAATGTTTCTTGCCTGTGATTCCTATCAAACTGGCAAGCTCAGAATAGTGGCGTGCCGCGCTAGAATCTCCTTTGCAGTTGTATTCAATGACATATGGAAGTGCCATCCCTACCGCGAGTCCATGATGAAGCCTGAGAACTGACCCAAGGCTGTGACCAAGGGAGTGTGCTAATGCCACTTGAGAGTTACCGAAGGCCATCCCTGCAAGTGAGGATGCAATTAGCATCTTTTCCCTGGCTTCCAAGTCATCAAGGTCTTCAACCGATTTAGGAAGCCATTCAAAAACCATCTTAACAGCTTTCATAGAGAACCCATCAGATATGTCGTTTTTCCAGGTGGAAATGTAGCCCTCTACAGCGTGAGTCAAGGCGTCCATTCCAGTTGTTGCAGTTAGATTCTTGGGAAGGTCTTTGACAAAGAAAGGATCAAGAATGGCGAGGGCTGGGACTAGCTCCGAATTGACAGTTGCAAACTTCCTCCCGGTTTCATCTTCTCGAATTACTATTGAATGAGTGCCCTCTGAACCTGTGCCTGCAGTTGTGGGTATGCAAACGAGTTTTGCTTTATTCGTCACACCAATCTCGTCAAAGGGTGAGAGAGCAGTCAAATCCATGTCGGGCTGAGCATACAGTACCCAAGCAGCTTTTGCAGTGTCCATAACACTGCCTCCTCCAATTGCGATAATCGTGTCGGCTTCGAAGCTCCTCATGCCGTTAGATGCTTCCTGCACCGATGATATTCGTGGATCTGGTTCAGCACAGTCCCAAACAGCGACATTCCACTGGTGCTCAGCCAGGATTTGCGTCACTTTATCTACTAATCCGAGCTTGTTGATTACCTTGTCAGTGATAATGAAGGCATTCTTACCTTGGAGTCTCTCGAGTTCTTCTATAGCGTCTTCTCCAAACACAATTTTTGGTATAATGAATTCCCATGACATATTCCTCAACCTCTGCTCTAAAGGCACTCGAATGAACTAGTCATCAAACCCAACGTACGCAAACACTATGAACGCCCTCTTATTTGTGATGCCCTATTTTGTGAGTACTTGATTCGGCATAGATTGGATAATCTTGGCTGCATCTGAAATTATCTCATCAATCAGCTGGCGAACAGTGGGCAGGTCTCCTATCCTACCCACAGCTTCTCCTCCAAACATCAATGCTGTTTCTGCCTTGGCATCAATTAGGTCGTCGAACCCATCACGTTCCAGTTTGAGAATTGCTTCATTCGAGTCAAGAGGCTCTCCTAGATAGAATCGAGGAACGTCCTCCAGTGTCTGTTCCACTATACTCTCAGCCCTCTTGTTTCGAATAAAACGCATCGGTCCAAACAACCCTCTGCCCACCAGAGTCTGACGTTCTTCTCTCTCAATTATTGCCTGCTTCCAGATTGGTTCAAAGTCACTCTCTTTGGTTGCAATGAATCGCGTTCCCATCTGAACTCCCTTTGCTCCTAGACAAAGCGCTGCCGCCAATGTGTTTCCGTCACAGAAACCTCCTGCAGCTACTACGGGAGTCTTTACAGCTTTTGCCACAGCTGGGACTAAGACCATTGAATGAACAGGGTCCCATGACACATGCGCTCCCCCCTCATGACCTGAGGCCACAATGACGTCTGCACCTGCTTTTTCCGCCTTCTTGGCATGATACACCGATGGGACAACATGCGCCCATATGAAACCTTGTTTCTTCAGTTGTGCCCAGGGAGTTGGATTGCCGGCTGATGTGACAACAACACGTAGTGAGCGTTCAATATCAGAGTCGCTTTCCTTTGCCTCGATAACGCCTCTTGCAAACATCTCAGATGCAAGGAGAAATTCTGACGCAACTGGGATGTTCACCCCAAACACCCCTCTTGATCCCTTGGTTCCTTTAGTCACTGCTTCGATTGATTTCTGAAGGATGATGGGCGGTGGGTCTGTGCCAAAAAGCCTGACTGCATCAATGGGCGCTGCGTCTGGCAATAGAGTCGCAGCCATTCCAATGCAGCTGATCACGCCTAGAGCTCCAGCATTTGTGACAGCGATCGCGAGATCCTCGGTTTTGTAGGGGCCCATTCCCCCTTGCAGCATGGGGTGCTTGATTCCGAGAACGTCACAAATCTCTGTATGTAGAGATGCCATGAATCAAGTGAGGGCTTATTCCTCGATTTAAGTGTGTCATCTTTGGACATTCAGGGCGGCCATAATGGTATAATACGTGGACCTAAGACTAAAGCTAAGAACGTTATGAGTGCGATTATGATGCAGAATGCAAAGTAGGTTAGAAATCTACCTGCGAGTATCTCCGCGGTACTGTCTGTGGTTTCTGGCGAATAATCACTCGTCGATAAACCTGGTTGGGACCTGAGTTGTAGCATTGACAAGCTCCATTGCCGCCTTAGTATAGCGCATAATCTTGCCCATGTCGTTGCCTTTTCCAAGCTTGAACTTTCGCTGCATGAGGCCTTTGATCGGATCTATCTTCTTATCAAACAAGAGCTTCCAGTTCTTCAATGGTCCAGAGTAGGTGAATTCCGCGTTGGTGCTTTCATCAGCCATGTAAGCCGATCTACACTTTCCATGCCAGAGATCAAGATAGAATCGAATGTTCTCTGTGATGACGTCTCCATCTGCTTCTATCTCGAACACAAAATCGCCTTCCCAGTCGTGAGCGGCATCCTCATAGGCTTTACTTGCGTTTACGACTTCCACATACTTCTGTATCCATTCCTCTGAGGGGAATAGTAATTTTTCATCACCCATATCTGACATTCTCCGCTTGGGCACTGAATCGGATAATGTAATGGCACGAGAAAAGCCTTCTGGCCCATTCAAAACTCTGCTAAGGGAAGTTCCAAAGCATTGGCTAGTTGCATTTGATCCTTGAGCCTACCGATTTCCGACACATGATGGGAGTCGCTTCCAAGTGTAAACATGCATCCCTTATTCTTAGCTGTGGTCAGAAACTCCTCAAATCTTAGCTCATATCTAGCACTTAACTCAACAGCTATCTCATTTCGTGCGAGTGCATCTGCTACCATTGCTCCATGTTCTAATCTGAAGGACGACAGGTAGCCGTTCCAATGCCCAAGTATCTCGAATCTCTCCCTATTAGCTGCACTAGTGACTGCTGAAGCCCAATGTCTTGAGTCTGAGCCCCAGTGAATGGATCCTATTACGATGTCAAATTGCTCTAGTCCGCCCGCAACTGGCGCCATCGTGCCGTCTGAGTTGATGTCGACCTCTGCCCCTTCTAGAATCCGTATCTGGGGATACTCATCTCTCATTGTTTCAATAGCTTCCCGTCGCTCTTTGATTAGACCAATCCCTCCGCGAGTGGATCCTAACGATGGCCAGAAATGGTCAACAATAGCAATCATTTCCAGTCGCAGTCTGACTGCCTGCTCGACAATTCTGCGGATGGAGGCGTTCCCATCCGAAAAGCTAGAGTGTATATGGCAGTCATTTCGAACAGCGGGCATCCTGTTTTAGAGGAAATCGGCCCTAGATATAACTACGACCATTTCCACACGACTTCCTATGGTATCTCTTCTATAGAGCCCTAGACCGGTTCACTCCAATGAAAGAGATGACTGAGTATAATATGACCTGGAATTTGCATTCCCACAGAAGGCATTTCCACGTGGCACGGCTTCATCACCAAAGCTCCGTTCTTGGACGGAAATAGTCAGAATCATGTTTGAATCCATTTTCTTTCCGTTGATAATGACAGCCTGCTCTGACAGACAAATTTATAAATCCAGAACGTACAGAATAATCAGAACGTTCCGGAAATACAGAACGAACCGGAGCATTCGTAGGATATTCGTGTGGTTAAACGAAATGGCAAGAATCAAAGCAGAACCGACATCGCGCCCCCATGCAGCGAGAATCCTCCTTTCATCCCCGCTGCAGGCTCTGCGAGTCTTCTCAACACCCATCCTTGGAATATTGGGGATGATTGTCTTACTATATCCTCTCACAATACTCCCGGGTCTAATCATGGCCGTCCTGCCAGCCGAGGTCTACCTAGCTGACAAGGTCTATACCGGAATCACTTCTCGCACGCCCCTTCTGGAACTGATTGAACTTGGCACGCCATTAGATGATCTTGAGGACATACGCGCCAGAACGGCTGGCGGACGACCGCCCAATGCAACTGACGGAAAAATCCCATTCACAAAGTGATCAATATGTACAAGGCTCCTTTCTATCTCCTCGTCGTCGCAATATTATTGGGGCCCGTGCTGACGGCTCCGGTGTATCTCCCTACTTCCTCCGCCGCTTCTTCTGCCGGAGTTCCGTCAGCACAAATTGAGCCTGTTTGGCCAACCGACAGCTGGAGTACTTCTACTCCCGCGGAACAAGGGATGGATACCGAGCTACTGAACGATATGATGGACCGTATTCGTGAGCATGAGGTCCGTATTGACTCACTGCTGATCGTTCGAAATGGACATTTGGTTTTTGAGGAGTATCCCAGTGCAATCTATGATAATGAATCCCGACATATCATTCACTCATGCACGAAGAGCTATACTTCCGCATTGGTAGGAATTGCACTCGACGAAGGGTATATTGAAAGCGTAGACAGTAAATTGGTTGATCTTCTCCCGAACCGAACTATCGCAAATCTTGATGCACGAAAGCAGGCCATCACCCTCGAGCACCTTCTCACCATGACATCTGGTTTAGAATGGGATGAATGGACTGAGCCTTACGAATCGTATTTGAACAGCCTCAATCAAGTTTGGGCTGCAAGTGATAGCGTTCAGCATATCCTTGACTTGCCAATGGCATATGATCCAGGGGAGGTGTGGACTTACAACTCTGGTGGTTCTCACCTATTGGGAGCTATTGTTGCCGAGTCTACAGGAACATCACTCTTTGCATACGCCATTGAAAAGCTGTTCACTCCACTTGGAATCTCCTCCTCGAACATCATGTGGCCTTGGGATAGTCAGGGTCGCAATTGGGGCCATGGAGGGGCAGAAATGGTTCCTCGTGACATGGCGAAGTTCGGGTATCTCTACCTAAACAATGGGACATGGGGCGGAGAGCAGATTGTTCCATCTGAATGGGTCCAGCAATCGGCCACTACACAGTATAGGTTCAATGATTACAGCGGGTATTCCTATCAGTGGTGGACTTACCCCACAGACACAGTAAATGTCTACACAGCTGTGGGCTTTGCAGGACAATACATCTTTGTAATCCCGGATCTAGACATGGTTGTAGTATTCACTTCAAGTGTTTCACCCTACGAGCCTTATCCTCAGCCTGCAATTCTCTTCGACTATATTATTCCAGCGGCGATAAATGAAATACACCAATCTGTAGCCGGCGCAAATACAATCACAGTGGTGACTCTTTTCATTCTACCACTGCCACTGTTAGTAGCAGTAGCCTACTTCAAAATCAGAACCAAGAATTGGTTTTGGAGTCTGACTCGGATTCAGGAGGTTCAATAGAAGTGATCGGTATACTGGAGCTATCTGTGTTCCAGGCAACTATCATGGCAATAGCTCTGCCTATTGTCACCCTTTGTGTCTTCATCCTTATCATCCCTTGGCTGAGGAACGGGTCTGGCAGTAGGTTGCGAAGGTACCTCTCATACCTTGTCAGTCCGCCTCGAATTGGATCATTCAAATCTAAAGACTCAGGAAATGAAGCCAATCGCAAGAACGTAGGATTGTGGAGGGAGCTCAAAGTGAGACTCTATTTCCTATACTTTGCGATTGCAGTCTTTCTCATTAGTTTCATAATTGGTGAGTTCTACGAAGTCATGTTGGACGTCTTTCTCCCGGTATCTCAAGGCAGTACCGGAGATATGAGGATAGTAACAAGTATTGTTTTCCAGAGTCCGTTCAATGCTGGCTGGATTGGTGCGATGCCGTGGTACGGAAGTCTTCCTGCACCATCAAGCTTGGGCATTTATCACGAAACTTGGAACTGGATCTTCTTCACTTCCGCAATTACAGACAATCCCTACTTCCTAGGAACAACAATCACTGCATTGCTACTGCTCTCATTAGGAGTCGGATCTGTCTTCTTAGCACCGCTGGCCAGCAAGACAATTCGCCATTCATTCATGCCCTCCATATTCTTCCTCATTTCGGGCATGGCGATTTTCACCAAGACTGTATTCGCCTGCTTCGCACATGCATGGGCTCTAATCTTTGGAAACGCATCATTTCAATATGGTATTATATCGGTGACAGGTGAGATGATTCCAAACCTCATCGATGCTATAGCCTATGGCATCCCAATCCTCTTGGGCATGTTTGCATTATTCATTGTGCTTGGATGGAAGCTCTGGGAAGTACATTATGCTGACATTGAGTCAAGAAGGTGGTTCATTGCGTACATCGCTATGAGCTACTGGATTGGACTTGCTCTTACAATATTAGTTGTGTGAATCAAATGATTGGGATTAGAAAGATAACATATTTCGCAAGGCAGGAAACTCCACAAACATGGCTGATGGAGGACCTGTTAAGTAAGGTGAAGATAGAATGAAACGGAGTAAGTCTGGATTAGGTGCATTTGTTGAAGACATCTCAGTCAGCTTCAAGTTCGCCATTAAGAATGTGCTTTCCTTTTTCTTGGGAATGCTTGGCGTCTTGATAGTGACTG
>JBHLQK010000099.1:0-11127 GCA_048884925.1 Candidatus Thorarchaeota archaeon | reverse complement strand
AAGGATTGGGCATTGCAGAAGAGGACGGTGCTTCGCTTCACGGAGCTACTGATCGCATGGATTTTGATGAACCTCGCGTCGAAGAGATACAACCAATTGAGGAAGAACCTGAACCAGAACCAGTTCGCGAGCTGGAACCAGAGCCGGAAATCGGTGAAGTTCCTGAGCCCGAGCCGCCCCCAGAAGAAGAGGTCGAGGAGATTTCCGAAGAAGACAAATTCCTAGCAGATGTTGTGGCTCTGATGGAAGAGGAAGAGAAGAAGAAGAAAGACAAGAAGAAAGAAGATTAGCTCCTCTTTGACTGTGCAAGTATTGTTTATTTGGAGCGGACATATTTATCAACCATACAAAAACATCGTGGCCTTGGAGCGCTATAATTTGCCTTGGAACATCGAGAACTATTTCATCATGAACAACACAGTGCTTCAAGTTGAAATCACTATCCCACTAATGGAATTCATCTATTTCAAAATCGAGGATGTGAAAGATGCCTGGGTCGAACTTCTCGGGCAGGTTGTCAATGAACATCCCGATTACGAGATGTCCTGGGAGATGCAACCAAAGAATGAAGATGCCTTGGTGCTGGTGAGAATCGCGAAATCAGGAGGACTCAGGGAATTCACTCCGGAAGAGGCAAAGGAGGCTCTTGCTGCCGCAGATGCTCTTTTTGATAAACCAAATACCAAGCCAAAGAAGGAAGATACAGCGAAGAAGAAAAAATAGTCCAGGTCGTCGTGCAGGGCCTGAAGTGGTAATGTTCTTATCAGTGATAGATTGGACCAACGAGGGTGTACTTCAGTCAGATGAGATTCGCGGACAAGATATTCTTGGGATCAGTGACTGTCCTTCTGATCTACTGGGGAGTCATACTTGTCATTCCCGATTTCTTAGGCCCCTTTCAACTCATCTATAGCTGGCTAATAGACATCACTCTTCTGATTGGATACCCCGGAAACTTTGTTGTATCGTTCCTGGGGAATGCAACTATCCTTCTGCCATTTCCATATGTAGGAGTTCCTTTCATTCTGGGAGGACTCCGGGATTCTCAGCTAGATGTCTTTGTTTTCAATCCTTGGATCGTAGGCCTTGTTGCTGGAGTCGGAGCCGCTCTTGGCGAAATGATTAGCTACCTCATTGGCTATAGCGGAGGTGCACTCATAGATGAGGTTCAGAAGAATGGATTCCGTGACTTTGTACACAAATACCCCAGGGCTACTCCTTTTGTCCTCTGGTTCCTAGCAGTCACTCCCATTCCGGATGATGTCTTGCTTGTCCCTCTAGGTGCTGCCAAATATTCGTGGTGGAGAGTTTTTGTTCCACAACTGGTGGGAAAGATAATGTTCCTCACTGCCGTTGCATGGGCTGGAAGAATCGGAATGAACTGGATAGGACTCCTCCTTGGAGGAACTGACGTAAACAGTGCATTCACCAAATCGGTCGAAGTGATTGGTCTGTTGCTTGTCATCCTAGCAATCTACTTAATGGTGAAAACGGACTGGTCCAAAATGCTGCAATCTGGATGATCTGTCACATTATACAATAGGTCCCTTGACACTTGATCCAAAATCATCATCCGCATCATCAGAGGAAGCCATGCCACTAAAGAAGTCCTTGCCAGCCTTAGTCATCGAAACAAATCCATCACGAAGCATCTCTCCAAGTGATGCTAGGTTCAATCCCGCACGAAGTGGCGTGGGCATATTCACAAGCCCCACATCCTGCATCTCGTTAAGCAATTGAACGAAAGCTACCAGTCTAAGTATTCCTAGAATTCCCACGCATCTATTGAAGGCTCGTTTGATGCCCTCTATCAGACCTTGACGAGGATCCTTGCATTCCCTGAGTGATTTCTCAAGCTCTAGAAATGTGCAGCAAATCGTCTTTGAATTGTCATCAGGATTCTTGAGAAAATGACCAGGAGTTTCAAGGAGAAATGGGTCAAGCATAAAATCCCTAATCTTCAGTCGTGGCTCCTCATCCGGGATGTTCCACCATGTCTTGAGGTGCTGATCTGACAGCGGGTGTACGTGGAACCCTTTGTCAACAGATTTCGGTGCCATCTCGAAATCAGGAAGGAAGGAATGCCAGCCAGGTACCATTCTGAGTCCAGGACCTTTCTTCCCAGAAGGTCCCAAATCCAAACGACGACAACAGTAGTGAACAAGATCGTATATTGCATACCTGTGGGGTCCATCAAGAAAGACGAATATTGGCTCGTAATCTGCCTCGTGGGCGGGGACAGCTTGATAGTCCCAGACATATAGATACTGCAAACACCTTGCGTGGCCGGAATGGTCTGTGATGACTCTTCCAAAGACGTTGACAAACTCTGTCGCTTCGAAAGCAATTCTGGTCTGTTCTGGTATCACATGTCCAATCGACTTCAGAAGCACTTCATCACCATTCAAGACTCCCGATGTGGGAGGGATATTGTCCTGAAGCAAGCCCTCGTCATAACTGGCTTTGAGTCCTTGTGCATGCTGGTCGAAGCGGACTTTCGTTTCTGGTACAGACAAATGGAGAAGGTCTCTATACTTTTTCTCAACCAAAGCGTTCAGACTCCGAATTAACAGCAGGTTCTGGAGATTATTCAAGCATGAAAAGGTTGCGAATGAATCTGAACAGGTAGAAGGTCCGGCCTTAAGTCGACAGAGCCCATCAAGCAGGCTTGAAAGACAGGTAAGTGTTGCCAGATGCACCATCCTCGTAGTCGAGAACTAGTGACGTACCTACCGCAATCTCGTTTGGTTTCAGTGGATCAAAGCCCTGGAGACGTCCCGTTACTCTTGTTCCCTCTTCAAGCTCTACAATAGCAATAAGGTAAGGAGCTTCTTCTTGAAATTGCTCGGGAGCAATGTGAATGACAGTGAATGAAACAAGTGTCCCTTTCCCGCTCACTCGGGTCCACTCCATTTTGTTACCACCGCAACTATAGCAACTACCCATCGGAGGTGCTATTACTGCTCCGCAGCCTACGCACTTGTAGGCTTGGAAGTCGTGATCCTGTATATTCTTCCGATATTGTTCAACTGTAGGCTTTTCGTTCATGCGTCAGACCTCCTGAAGATGTTGACAACACAGGTGGCACCCGTTCCGCCAAAGTTGTGCATGATACCGGTGTTGTGTTTTGAAACCTGATTTGGCCCAGCTTCTCCCAGCAGCTCCTTGTAGAGTACAACAGCTTGCTTAACGCCAGTTGCGCCTACTGGATGGCCAACAGCCTTTAGCCCGCCCATTGGATTGATGGGCTTATCGCCATCAAGTGCAGTGACGCCTTCTCTTAGTGCCTTAGCCGCCTCCCCCGGCTTGAAGAATCCTATGTCCTCACTCGCTATGAGCTCTGCGATTGTGAAGCAGTCATGAACCACTGCCATATCCATGTCTTCAGGTCCCAGTCCAGCCATCTTGTAGGCAGCCTTACTTGCTGAAACTGATGCCTCAAAGGATGTAAGGTCAGACCGGTCACTGAGATTCATCGATGCCGATGCCTGTCCAGAACCAATCACATCGATTGAAACGTCTGTGTAATCCCTAGCTTTCTCTTTCGAGGTAAGAACAATCGCAGCTGCACCATCAGAGATTGGTGAGCAGTCAAAGAGCTTCAGAGGCCAAGCGACATATCTTGGGGTCAATGCCTTCTCGAGTGTGATCTCCTTCTGAAACTGTGCAAGAGAATTGGTCGACGCGTTCTTGTGAGCTTTTACGGCGACTAGCGCCATGTCCTCTTCTGTCGTGCCATATTTCCGCATATGAGCAACTGCTGCGATAGCAAACACTCCTGGAAATGTCAAGCCCATGCTGGACTCGAATTCATCATCTGCCGCGGCCGCCAGTGCCTCTGTAACAGCATTCGTTGAAACAGAAGTCATCTTCTCAGCTCCGGCGACCAAGACGGTGTCATATAGCCCTGATTCAATCGCCATGGCTCCTGCTCTGAGTGCAGTGGCTCCTGAGGCGCAGGCTGCTTCATGCCTTGTTGCAGGCAAGCCTCTAAGTCCTGCATAATCAAGAAGCAATGGAGCAGTATGGCCTTGATGAATCAGCATTTCAGGGATGAAGGTCCCGATGAACGCTGCTTGAATGTCCTTCTTTGGAATGCCTGCGTCCACTGTGGCCTTGTCAACTGCCTCTGCAAACATCTCTCTTTGAGTGATGCCTTCCAGCTTTCCAAACCTCGTCTGTGCTGCACTGACGATTGTTGTATTTCTTAATGGCATGTTACAAATTCCACCTTGACACCGATGATTTGGCGGCTGAGTAACTAGTATAAAAATTCAGCCTAAAAGGAGCTATTCCGGCCAGTATTGAACAGGACCAAGGGATTTTATAGCGGGAAATGGGTCGAAAGCCTAGAGTGGACGATTATGGACTTTTCATTGTCTGAGAAAGATCAAAAGCTGTTTGAAAGGGCGAAGGAGTTTGCCAAGCAGCACGTTACTCCAAAAGCCATGGAGCTTGAGAAAAGAAACGATTTCCCCAAGGACGTCGTTCAGAAGGCCTATGAAGCAGGGCTCATGAATCTGCACATTCCATCAGAGGCAGGAGGTCCAGGGCTTTCGTTGCTATCAGAGACTCTGGTTTCAGAAGCGACAGGATATGGCTGTGCGGGGATAGCGACTTCTATCATGTGCAATAACTTAGCCTTTGCACCACTGGTCATTGGCGCAACTATCGAACAGTTGAAAGAGTATGTCGAGCCTCTCATAACTGGGAAAGACGCGAAGTTTGGAGCGTTCTGTCTCACAGAGAGGAAGGCAGGGTCTGATGCTGCTGCTGTTGCTACTAGAGCAGTTCGAGACGGTGATGAGTATGTCATCAACGGTCTGAAGTGTTTCATCACCAACGGACCCCAAGCATCAATGTTCACTGTCTTTGCGTCAACTCAGCCTGAGTTGAAACACAAGGGGCTCTCCGTATTCATGGTTCCAAAGACAAAGGGAATCAAGATAGGACATATTGAGAACAAACTCGGCCAGCTGAACTCCGTTCAGTCAGAGGTCATCTTTGAGGATGTGAGGGTACCTAAGAACGCGCTGGTTGCAAAGGAAGGCGAGGGCTTCAAGATTGCTATGATGACCCTAGATAAAACTCGAGCAGGGATTGCCGCAATCGCGACCGGTGTTGCGCAACGAGCCCTTGATGAAGCCGCAAAGTTTGCAAACATTCGGCATCAGTTCGGCCAGCCAATTGGGAGATTCCAAGGTATCTCATTCATGCTTGCTGACATGGGCGCAAGGACTGCTGCCTCGCGACACCTCACTCGTTATGCTGCGTGGCTTGCCGATCATGGGCATGACAATTCAAAGGACTCTGCTTTTGCCAAGTTCTTCGCTGCTGACTCAGCTATGCAGAACGCAATCGACGCAGTCCAGATAATGGGCGGCTATGGCTACGTTTCCGAGTACCCTGCAGAGAAGTTGATGCGAGACGCAAAGCTATTGCAAATCTATGAAGGGACAAACCAGGTTCAGCGAGTAGTTGCTAGTGGCCGCATACTGAAGGAGAGTGTCAATCTTGATACTGGCTTCAATATCAAGTACGACGGCCAAGATGCTCCTATTCCCTAATAGGCTCAGGTGTGGCGTGGGAGTAATCTCACGCCACTTCAATACTCAAACAGCTGGAAAGGCATATGGTCCTACCTAAAGATACCATCAGACTATTCGGTTTCTTACGGCGATACCCCAATATCGGGAAGGTTGCATCTTCTGTATTTGGTGCACTCGAGGTACCATTCCTGGAAGCTATTCGGTTCTTGGATCATCATACCCGACTGAGTTATTTCTCAGACTTGATGAAGCACTTCACCCGCCTTTATAGGAGCCGTGTGATTCCGCTCAATATTAGTCTTGAAGCAGTTCAGGCTGTATCCCCCACAGAAGAAATTCTCAATGTTGTCCGACGTGTTTCTGCTCTTGCCATAGGCTACTGCTACTGCCGCAGCACCCACAAAAACTGCGATAGTGAGGTGTGGACCTGCATACACGTAGGTACTGCAGAGAGTCTGAGTGAGCTCGCTGAACGGATGCCCATCAAGTCAGCGACGCTGGAAGAGGTTGAAGAGCTGATTATCAGGTCGAATGAGAGAGGGCTTGTGCATCAATTGTTAACTGCACCCTCACCTGACTATTTCTATGTTATATGCAACTGCTGCCCCTGTTGTTGTGTGATGCTACGTAGCGCAGTGAACTATGGGATGACTCAGGCAGTCCTTGCAAGCAACTTCCTGGCAGAGCAGATTGAAGATAAGTGTAATAATTGTGGGCAGTGCATCTCCCGCTGTCATTTCAACGCCAGGTATATGGATTCAAGCACACTTGTCTTTGTAACAGAGAAATGTGTTGGATGCGGTCTATGTGTCAGCAGCTGTGAGTTGGGTGCCATCAAGATGAGTCGCCGCACTAGCTTTGGTTGTACAAGACCGTTACATCCATTGAAATAGGCCGATCCGCTTTGTCGCATTTTATCAAAAGCAATATTCTCATGCCCTTCCAGTAATGATTTATGTGCTTGATAATTGGGCCTTGACATCAGGCACTACTAATGGATGGAGTGACACCATCTTGAATGAAAATGACACAATCAAGACGATAAAGAGTCGTCGGGCTATTCGTGACTATGTGACATCAAGGAATGTCACAGACGAATTAATCTACAAGATAATTGAAGCCGGCGGCTATGCCCCAAGTGCTGAGAATCAACAGCCATGGCGGGTCATTGTTGTAAGAGATAGGGAGCTACAGAAGTTCATTGGTCAAATAGCGGTAGACAGAACCATTGAGCTCTTTGGCCGAGCAACTCCACGTGAGGAGATAGAACGTCGCCTCAGCTATATCGAATCGAAAGTTAGCCTAGAACGTACGATTGACATCCTCATAACTGGAAAACGCTTCGAATACATCAAGGGAGAGCCTGAAACGAATGGTGCGCCTGTCTTGTTAGTACTCGCAATTGATCAGACTCATGTGGGCAACTCACAAGCCACTCTGAGAGGGACTGGAGGCGTTTATGGATGGTCTTCACCTAGACATGCGGTTATTGCGGGCTCAATGATGATGCAGAACATGGCATTGGCTGCAGCTGCTCTGGGAGTTGGTAGCTGTGTTTCTTCTGTTCAATTAGACCACTTTGATGATGTTGGAGCAATCTCAGAGAAGCTTGGTATCCCATATCCACATTGGGTGCCTATCCTCTGTCTTACTCTTGGCTATCCTATATCAGAACGAACACTGGGACCTCCACGGCAGATGCCTGAGGAGATAGCTTTCCTCAATAGGTGGGGGAACCCATTCAAGAGGTAGAGGTGAAGATGAATGAGCGAACTTGACACTCTTAGAAAGGGATTCATCGCATTCTTGGATGGACTCTGGTGGAGTCTTCGTGACAACGTGGGACCGCTATCCATGTACGAAGGCTATGCGGCAGGATTCAAACAGATGGGGGAAGAGAAAGCTGAGGCTGATGGAGCGAGGAGCCCAGAAGCTGCTGCAAAAACTGCTGCCGAGCTTTTCTCCGCCATTGGTCTTGATGTGGAACAGGAGGGGACAGAGGTGCTTGTGAAAGCATGTCCGTTATGGGACCGCATTCTTGAACGAGGTCTCGAGTATGCATTCCATGTTGAAGAAATCTGTTGGAAGCCAATGCTGGCGGGAATTGGCGGAAAAGCTGGAGCTAATCCCATAATGGAATCTGCTCTCAGATTGATTCATCTCGAGAGGGCAAAGGCGGAACACAAAAAGAGCAAGGCCAAGGCCGCACTCGATAGGGGCGCTATCTCCAAAGAGGAGTATGACAGCCAAGTGGATGCACTTGAAAAGGTTCATCTGAATATCCCTTCAGAGGGCCGTTACCGATTCGAATAGAAGGGAGTATATCTCATACATACCGAACGTAGGTGGTCATAGACCATGGAATCTCTAGAGAAAGCTGGACTAGCCGTTAATTACAACAGGATAGAGGGCACAAAGCCTGAGAGTCTTCCAAAAGAGGTGTATATCTGGGATGAAACTCTCCGTGATGGAGAACAAACCCCAGGCGTAGCACTCACTCTTGATGAGAAGATTGAGATTGCAAAGATGCTTGATGAGATAGGAGCCTCTATTGTGGTTGTAGGATTTCCTGCTGTTAGTGAACATGAGCAAGAGATTGTCGCAGCCGTTGCGAGGGAGGGACTCGATAATGCAGTAATTGGAGCACCAGCGCGAGCTGTCAGGTCAGACATTGATGCATGCATTGAGGCTGACGTAAAAGAGGTTCCCATCTTCATTGCGACTTCTGACTTCAGGCTGAAGTATCAGCTTAGAATGACACGTGAGGAAATGCTAGATCGACTGACTGACTGCGTTCAATATGCAAAAGACCATGGAATGATTGTGGACTACATCGCAGAAGATAGTACGAGGAGTCACATGGACTTTCTGTGCGAGGCATACAAGACAGCCATAGACGCCGGGGCAGACAAAATCTGCGTGGCGGACACTGTCGGGTTTGTTAGGCCCGAGGTCATGCGTCACATAATGAGAAATATCAAGATAAGCCTCTGGAAAGAGAGCAAATACAAAGTCCCGATTTCAGTTCACTGCCATAATGATTTCGGACTTGCCAATGCGAACACCTTGGCTGCTGTTGAGGAAGGCGCAACCTATCCACACGTTTGTGTCAATGGTTATGGAGAGCGGGCTGGCAATGCAGCCTTTGAGGAAGTCACAATGGCATTGGAACAGCTCTATGGTGTCAAAACTGGAATTGATACAGAGAAGCTCTACAAGCTGAGCAAGCTCGTAGAGAGGAATTTTGCCATTCCCTTGCCACTGCACAAATCTATCTCTGGGGACAATGCTTTTACTCACTCTAGCGGGATACACTCTCACGGTCAGCTGACTCATTCAATGACGTATGAGCCAATTAGCCCGTTGATAGTGGGCCGCTCACGCGAATTTCATCTGGGCAAGTTCATTGGTCGTCATTTTGTGGAATACCTTCTCAAGATGGGTGGGGTAAAAGCCACATCGGAACAGACTAGGGAGATTGCCGACAGAATCAAGAAGACTCATGAGGACACAAAAAAGAGCCAGTCAAAAGACTCCTTTGATAGAATAAAGGGAGAGCTTAAAGACCTCAGAACAGGGGTTTCTGAACGCGAGTTTTGGGCCATTGTCTTTGATGTCATCTGAGGCTCTTAGCGATTCTCCAGCGAAGAATGACTCCAAGGTCCATGAAGAATACGCCTATGAGAAAGCCGACTCCAAAAGTGAGTAGGAACAGGATTGGTGGCCACCAGGTATTGAAGAACCACCAATACAACACTTCTTCTATGAGAAAAGCCGTGGCAACTGCTAGTGAAACGTATATGCCTGTTGTGAAAGCAAATTTCGCCTGGTTTGAACGCTTTGTGACAGGACCTTTCTGAATAGCATTCTCAGTATCATCGATTCCAACGAAGTTGCCAGCCTTTAGTCGATCTTCAACAAAGCTTTCTAATCGGTCTGAATTGAGTTTCGCAGCTTCAGCAGTGATGTAGGTGCCTCTGAGATACTTCAAAGCAGATCCCCCACTCAGCAGAGTCAGTACCAGTATTACTGCGAAGAAGACCACTACTTGCCAGACAACGAATATCATCAAGATTGCGCCTATGAGTGTAATGAGACATAGCAGGTCGGTTATTGCTCCTGAGGCTTCAACGCCTCCTTGGAACATAAGACCAATTCTGCGCAGAGCTGCAACATTTACCCAAGTCTGGTACATTTCTATGTCTTCTGATTCCACGAGATGTTCTTTAACAGATGCCTCAACTGCATCCTTCTTTCCTCCATGAACAGTTATTTTCACAGAATAGACATCTTTTCCTTCAGTTTGTGGCGAACTCATTGATTTCCCCTCACGCAGATGACCAGGCTAAACCCATTTCATTTAACGGTTGTCATAATCAGTGCATTTTCAGATTCAACCGAATCCCTTTTCCATTCTAACCCTCTTTCCAGAATTATGCCCGACATCTTTGGAATGATAATGAGTGATGCAGCTTCCGGCGAGGAGGCAATACATGAAATAGAAAGAGATGATGGCTACGCACATGAGAGCTCAGGCAGTCAATATACAGCACCTTTCTCAGAATGGAATGAGTGTGAAAGACTAGCTACTGTTGAGGTCAAAGGGAAGATTCTAGACATTGGTTGCGGCGCCGGCAGGGCAGCACTCCACTTTCAAGAGAAAGGCCATGAAGTAGTTGGAATTGACATATCTCAAGCCGCTGTAGATGCATCCCGTCAGAGAGGAGTAAGGGAGGTCCATCTCATGTCTGCCGATCAACTTGATTTCCCGGAGCATACCTTTGACACGGTTCTTTTGTTTGGCAACAATTTCGGAGTCTTGGGTGAAGAAGAAAAGATAGTATCCATGCTGAAAGACCTCCATCGGATTACGAAACCTGATGCTGTCATTCTGGCCGCAACAAGAGATGCTGCAGATACAGATAATCAAAGGCATCTTGCGTATCATGAAACGAATAGGTCCCGTGGAATACCAATTGGAATGGTCAAGATTCGGCTCAAGTACAAGGGACAAATAGGTGACTGGTGGACACTCCGGATGGTTGATGAAGAGGAGATGTCAGTAATTGCTGAAAGATCAGGATGGCAACTTGTGAAGACTTTTGGTCCAAGAAATTTGTATGTTGGAGTGCTCAAAAAGAAGTAAACCAGCTTTTCTGCAGAAATCGAAGGGTTTATTGTAATGTTTAACAATTGTTAACCATGCCTCATGTGGAAGTGCTCAGCGGAAAAATAATCTCGAGCCAAGTTGGATTCCTTGGAAAAGATGAGTTGCCCTATGGGTTCATTACAGTGGAGAATCAAGAGGGGAAACATGTGAAGTTGAAGATAGATGCATACACAGAGTATGAAACTATCAAGATTAATGACCATGTTCGCGTCCATGTGCATAGGCTAGCGAACACTGATGTCCTTGTTGCCAGAGATATCGTCGCGGCAACTCCTTTTACCACTGCAAGATCTGTTGAAGCTGAAACTACCTGATTAATGCCACATTCCTTGAGGAAAGGTAATGTCAGGCCAATACTTTTAGAGCTATGATTGCCATGGCTACATCAAGAAAGTTCTGAGGTTGTTG
>JBHLQK010000098.1:0-11151 GCA_048884925.1 Candidatus Thorarchaeota archaeon | reverse complement strand
ATTCTGCGAACCGCTCTGAGACTATGAATCAATGAGTCAAGCCAAGAGAAAATATCACCCGGATATGCCCAGAGTTCGAAGTCCTTCCTCAATAGACGAGCAATCCCTGACGGATTAAGTCCATCCTTCCTCTGTTTCACAATCCATCGGCCAAAAGCGATTTTGCCATGGTCACATTCAGGATATTCTTTGCAGCCGCAGCTGAAGAATTCACTCACCCATCTTGAGAACACCTCAAACACCCATTTAGGCAGTCTTCCTGCGGCACCTTGACTTCCACTAAGATTCGTGACGTCAGCAAATATTCCGGAGAACAGTTTAGTTGGCATGAATGATCTAAATGCGGAGTTGACTTCTGCTTGGAGTTTATTTGTGAGATAGACATTCTGAAACGGTTCTAGCGAGATGGCCATTTCAAGAACATCATAGTGTCCAGCCATCTTCTGAATGTCATAGCCTTGGCTCGGAGTTAGAAATGATAAGGCGGTGGCTTTGCCTAAGGGCGTAGGATACGCTCCGCCCTTGCTTATCCTAATCATGTGCCTTCGAACCAAATGCTTTAGTGCATCAGAAGGTGGAACGGATGAAGAGAGCATCCTCATATAAGAACGTGCAATATCCTTCAAGTCAACAAGCCCTGTTGAACAGATTGTAGCGAGGACTTGTTCTGCGCATGCTTCCGTGTCTGCAAATGGCTCAACTCTTTCGATATCCCCACCAAGAAGCTTCGCCGCAACCTCATCCTCATAACCATCCAGTCCGGCGTGATACTTCTTTTCTGGCTGAACAACAAGGTAAACTCGACCTCGGTCATGTTTGCCAAGACGGCCCGCACGACCGAGCATCTGCTCAAATTCGGCTGTGGAGAGCCATTCAGCTCCCATCGCCAATGACTCAAAAATGACCTGAGATGCGGGTAGATCAACTCCAGCACCAAGGGCGGCGGTTGTCACTACACAGGCATACCTCTGTTTGGAATAGGCTCTTTCAATCTGGCGCCTTTGAGAATATGACAATCCACCATGATAGACTGTGCTTGATACTCTGTGCTCATCAAGCCAATCGCTAAGAGAGTGAGCTCTCCTTCTTGAATAGGTGAATATAATCGATTGCCCTTTGTTACCTGCACTACTTGTATGCCTGAATTCTTCCTTTACTAGGCGCTGGATAATACGCCATTTGTCATCATCACTCCTCGCGAAGACTAGGTGGCGCTCAAGAGGAACAGGACGGCCAGTATAATCAACCAAGCGAAGGCCAAGTTCTTTGGCAAGTTGATCAGGAGACCCAACAGTGGCGGAGAGGGCAAGTATCTGGGCTTTGGGGGCATGAAATCTTAGTCTAGATAAAAGACCATCAAGTTCTGGTCCTCGCTCAGGGTCTGCAAGCATCTGAATCTCATCAACTACGATAGTCCCAATTTTGCCGAGCTTCTCTGACTCCCCAGATCTGAGGAGTAGGTCCAGAGCCTCGTAGGTGGCACATATGACATCCGCCTTGCTGATTTCAGTATCAACGATAACACGCTCTTCCTTTCCAACGTCGAGTCGCGACATCCCTACCCTTATGCCAACGCGCACTCCGAGCTTCTTGTATCGCTTCTTGAATAGTTCATACTTCTCGTTCGTTAGAGCCACCAAAGGTGACAAATAGATCATCTTCTTCTTCTGCATAGCTTTTGGAATTCCAGCTAGTTCAGCAAGAAGGGTCTTTCCAGAAGATGTGGATGAAACTATGAGAAGACTTGTGCCTTTCAGGAGGCCCGCATCAATAACCAACTCCTGAACAGGCAGAAGCCGGTTTAGACCTTCAGAGGCAAATACCTCCGCGAAATCAGGGGGAATTGGTAGTGAGTCGAATTTCTGACCTTTCCCTAATTCTTCAGCGGGGATTTTATCGAAGAGAGTAAGGTCAGTTTCTCTTGCGGGATTAAAATTTGGCGAGAGCACTTCAAGTAAGCGTGGTACGGACTTGACACTTGCGAGTTGCCTTTCAAGATGCTGGATCATAATACGTGATAAGTTGACTCCCATACTCTTTAGATCAGTACGGAGATCGATTCTAGCACAGGTAACGCAAGACACCTCAGTTTCGGAAACCTTTACCGCGTTTCGACGAGTCAGAACTGTAAGACGGTTGTCACGCACGCAACTCTCGCAGATAGGTATAATGCGAACCTTAGGAGCATTCAGCCGCTTCAGTAGATTAGTGAGGTCTTTCATAAAAGCGGGCTTCTGTGACTGTGGAATGATGATGTTCTTTGATTTCCTGATGATTTCATGTGCTTCCTTCGGCTGGTAGTAAATGGGTTTGTTGTACTTGATAAACCAGAACCTTCTAATCTCAAGAAGTGATGACTCCTTGTAGCCATACTCAACCATTCCTGCAAATTTAGCTCTTTGTCTGTCTAAAAGAACATCCGAGAACACCTCAGCCCGAGTAGTCATATCCTGCTTTCCAGCACGAAAGAGGATAGTGTACGGCTTAGCAAGCTGCTTCTGAATGTCTGCATCAGCTACTTCCAATAGAGAGTCCTCGATTGTACGGGCTGGAATGTATCAAAGACTCTTTCGGTGCATTCACGCTTCGAAGATAAAGGCCTCTTCGTGCTGCTTCACCTGTGAGAACGTGGCATCATATTCATCTCTAATTGCTTCGATTCCGGTCTTGGTATCGATTCCAGCCTTCTCGACTATCGTCCAATCGGACATGATCTCGATATCAATGAAGCTGCTGAACTTGGAGAACGGTGTAGCCATTACTTTAAGACGGTCAGCTTGGATATAGCCGCGTTTTATGAAATAATCTGCGAAGGGCCGATACATTGGGCTATTTGTGCCAGCAAGGATGAATCTTGCTCGTTGCACTCCCGATACATGTGACACATCGATTTTCCGAATCATCTCATCATAATGTGCGGTCTGCGGAACACTCCCTCTCTGCTCAACCTTGGCAAGTGGATCAGCTGCTAGAACATTCCCCTTCTCAATGACAAGCTTGCGGATTATAGTAACAATCTCTTCCTGCTTCTTGGCACCGAGAGGGTCGATAACTTCTGGATTGATAATATCAACCATGGGAACGGGTTCATCGTATCTCATCTGAGTGGGATCAAAGATGAGCGCACCAAGGTTCTCTACAACATCAACGCGAATGTTTCCACTAACGGCAGTTCCTTTGAATATTCCAGGTCCTATCAGGACTGAGAGTACTCTGTCTTCCCGAATAACGGACCACAGCTGCCGAGAAACCATTAAGGCTTTGCCAGTCAGGTCGGTGTCTTTTAGAACTCCGATATTGAAGTTATAGGCCTCTACATCTAGAAGCCAATATAGTGCTTCATTGGTCAAGCTAGCTCCTCCCCATATGCGTAAATGATGATATAGTCGTGTATCTGTTTCGCAGCAACTTCTTCCTGCATATCCACCGAAACTCCGGTGAGTTCAGCCTGATATTTATCAATCAGATCCTCCATGGGAACATTTTCTAGCTCGAGACGGTCCTCAAGTTCTTTGAGAGTACGTGCGACTCCTTCAGAAGGAGTACTTCCTTGATGCTTCAAAAATCGGATTACGCGCCCAATTCGATCTATCAGGAATTGCTTTCGGTCATCTTCAGGTCTCCTTTTAGCCAGAAGAACATCCCGCTCCAAGAAGTCAAACGGAGAACTAAGATCTGGTTCAGCCTTATTGCCCCTGGTCGATGCGGCACCCATAGCAACATATGCAGATTTGTCCCCCCTTCCTATTATTCGAGGCGCAATATGAACTAATAGATGGGCAGCGGCCTTGGTTGTCATCTCATCAAAGGGCTTGCCCAAATCTACAACTAATGCATTCAATCGTCTAGTAGACAGATCTATGGTTGCAGATTCTGAGGTATCAGAAGAAAGAATCGCGCTGAGTTTCCTAAAGAAGGCTTGACTTCGACGCTGCAGTTGTGACAACTTCCCCTTTAGTGTGCTCTTCTTCCATTTTGTTATGGCAGAGCCAAAAACCATCAGCATATCTTCGCATGTGGACTTCTTATGCTCGTTCAACCACGCCTCCACAAGTGGTGAAACAAATGTTTCAGCCACTTTGCTGCGAGACCATATAAGAGCAACCACTTTCTCTACAGCTGGAGATTCGTCTTCTAAGAACATCTCGAGATTCGATAACTCCCTAACCTTGACCTCCATTTCTCTCGCGAATTTGCCGTAGATATACTCAATCCACCTACCTTCCGCGAGAGCAAACTCCATTACGTTGCCCGGCAAGTTGGGAACCTCTTCGCCCACTAATGCAAGACGCTCTAACTCAGCTGAGAGTAGATTAACTACTTCTCTTGCACTCAATATTCCGTCCATATCAATGAGGTATGCCAAAGCGGCAATCTGAAAAGGGCATGCTAGATTCTCAGCAAGTCGCTGGGCTTCACCATCAGGAATTCTACGCGAACGCTCACGAAGATCGGCATGGGTCTCGGCAAACTCCTGGATCAACCTCTGACGTGATTCCACTGCAAGTTTCTCGAGTTCATGATCTTGTAGCAATTGAAAACTCCTCTATCAGGCGATTTGCAGGATGTAGTCTATGGTCTAACAGTGAAGACTCAGGAATAGGCCAAATATGTGTTATGTGGACTAATAGAGCTCCAATGCTGGATGGAATCTAATGCATTTGAGGTCACTCACAATTCAGCCTAGATTCCACTGGCGATAAGGAAGAAGTGAAGACCAAAGCCTATCAGAATAGCGCCCAGAATCACGGCCAGGGCAATTTTAATGGTTGACCGGTGGCGACTGTGTTCAATATGGACAACCAACCATCCAAAAGCGAAGATACCGAAAAAGATGAGCAGCAGTGAAACATATAGCAGGTTTGTTAGTGGAC
Source organism: Candidatus Thorarchaeota archaeon (assembly GCA_048884925.1). Taxonomy (GTDB): domain Archaea; phylum Asgardarchaeota; class Thorarchaeia; order Thorarchaeales; family Thorarchaeaceae; genus SMTZ1-83. Next base: position 6,277 of record JBHLQK010000098.1, on the reverse strand, counting down.
CTTGCAGCATTAGCCTGACCTCTTTCTAGACATACTCGCCTTCGCCGATGGCCGTGGTAATTTAAAGGTCACGGTCAGCATATCAAACAAAGAAGTCGACCTCGCTACTATATTCCTCATCATCGATGCTTATCTTCCTGATAATCTTTCCACGCTTCTTGGCAAGCCTCCTTTTCTCAGAGAAGGAAAGATTTGGATCATCGGGAGGAACTATATCTTCAATGACTATTGTATTGCCTACTGAGATCTTCTTTGTATTCTGCTGCGCTTTTTCTTTGAAATCTGGAATGAGTTCACCTATAACATACGAAAAGACCTCGGGAATATTAGCTAGTGCACCTTTGGAAAACACAGGATCCTTCTCTTTCGTATCTTCATCATCCTCATCATCATCTCCTCCTGCGCCGCCTTTCGGGAAAGAAGTCTTTGTCGTGATTTTCCATGGCTTAGTACCATCTCGCGGATTGAGTGACACAAGGAAGAATGTAGTGGGGCCATCAACATTCAGTAAATCGCGAATATGTTCCAAGGGAGCAACCTCATCGAGTTTGGCGTTGAAGATGCTTGCTGATTTTCCTTTGGAGCGTTTCCATGATAGAGGCATCATTATCGAATCAAATTCTGCAGTTCGATCGGTATAGCTTCTGACAATTCCTTTGATCTTATGATTGCCCTCAGGTGCGCCCTTGACGTATGCGCGTGTGAATACTTTCTCATAATCGAGGTCCGCCTTGAAAGTGATTCTACCCTTGCTTAAAGCAAGCTTGGCACGGGGACCGGGATGCGTACCAATTCCGTATTTGACAAGCTTTGCATGTGAGTACTCGTCAGCTGATCCGGTGATTATTTTTGCTAGCCAATTCATCCTACGTCACGAATTGGTGCTGGGTTGTTCTTACGATTTAAACCTGCCGTGAATTTGCTAATTGCACTACCCTTTAGATGATAACTAGTCCAAGAAGCCCCCATAGCCATACAACAAAAATCGTTATGATTAGAACCGCGAGAAGGTCCACAAACAGACCAGTTGTTATCATCTCTCTCATTTCTACCTTCCCAGTACTATAGGCTATTGTGGACGGCGGAGTTCCTGTTGGGAGAGCAAAGTCCATTGATACTGCAATTGCAATGACCATGGTGATCAGAAGCGGGTCAATCTCAAGTCCTGTAGCAAGGGGTATAGCTATTGGAATGAGAATGACTGCAGCCCCTGTGTTCGAAGCAACCATTGTTACGAGTACGGAAACAATGCCAATTACAACGACAACTAACATTGGGGGCAGGACCAGAAGCCCGCTCATTTGTCCCGCGAGATAAGTTGAAAGACCAGTGTCAATCATAGCTCCTCCAAGCGCAATACCACTTCCCAGTATCATCAATGATGCCCAGCTAATCTGGGATGAAACATCCTTTTCATCCAAGAGACGCAAAATGAGTAAAGATAGTCCGCCTATTAGAGCGACAATAGAACTGGAGATTCCATGACCCTGCCATCCAATGACTGAAATCATGAAATCGGGGAGATTCTCTGTAAGCCAGAGTGCAACTACGATAGCAAATATAGATATTACAAGTTTCTGTTGTCTTGATAATGGGCCTAGTTTCAGGTACTCTTTGAGTGATACGTCCTTCATATCGCGAATGTCATCAATGTTTCTAGGAACTTTGAATCGTAGGAGAATCCACTGCCAAATCAATGGAAGCATAATGAGAACTACTGGTACTCCAAAGGGTAGCCAACTTATGAATGAAAATTCAATACCCAGGAAAGAAGTGATATAGGTCGCTGCAAGAGGATTCGGCGGCGACCCAACTAGGCTTCCAACTCCTCCGAGAGTGGCTGAATAAGCAACGCCAAGGACTAGTGCTTTTCCATATTTTTCTTGTACATCCATGTTTTGAATCCGTGAGATTACTGCAAGAGCTATCGGAATCATGATTGCAGCAGAAGCCGTATTGCTAATCCACATGGAGAGAAATGCAGTGATACCCATAACAGTCAGCAATAATCCCGAACCTGAACCTTCTCCCCTCGAAAGGATGAGCAGAGCGAGTCGCTTGTCCAGCTCATATTTCGTTAGTGCCCGCCCTATAAGAAACCCACCAAAAATCAGCGCCACTGCGGGATCAAAGAAGGGAGCCAGTGCAGCACTTGGCGTGCGTATGTCTGAGAGCACAATGAGAACGGGGATTAGGAGAGAAGTTGCAACTAGGCTAATGCCTTCTGTGAACCATAGAATTGCCACAACTCCTAATATCATAACTGCATATTGTGAACGAACCAAAGGCTGGTACTCCAAGCTAAAGATCTGGCCTGATTGTCGTGAACATCTTACTATCTCACTGAATTCCTCATCGTCTGAAAGAATCAGGTGGATCATGTCGGCACTGATTGGAGCGCCGTCGGCGCTAGCTATTACAGATAACTTGCTGTTTGGTGCAATAGGAATCTGCGAGCTTGCGGTTACTCTTAGATTCGTGTATGTGCCGGTTACATAATAGATGGACTCGGTAGCTTCACCATCAATGATGAACGACACATTGAACAAAAACGCGATTCTTTCTTCGGGGGTTTCAACTATAAGAAGAACATCATATTCGCCGGGTTGAATCTCTACTGGAGCAGCATAGAACAAGATTGCTCCGGCTACTGCTGCTATGATGAGGATCACGACAGTCTTTCTTGGAATCATGTAAGACATGGCGAGCCTCCCAATATCCCTCAGTCAATCCAATCTCAGAAGTTAGTCAATGGGACGTCTTTCCAGTATTTCCTGGAACTTGTCAGTTGGCAGAGCTAGTCCCTTGGTCCCAATAATCGTTTTGGACTTATTAACGACATCTCCAGTATGACGTCTGAGAATAGACATCAACTCCTCAAATTTGTCAATTGGTCCTTCATACACAGTAAAACCGGTATATTCCGTTCCAAATGCGTTGCCGGCTTCTGTGACTATCTTGATTCCTCTGGGGAGCTTATTTCGTATATCAGCCCATCTCTTGAACCAGTCTCTCTTCTCATCATCGCTCAGGGTTTTGAGTCTATAGAAGGAAAGATAGACAAATTCCGGTGAGCCTAGCTCCTCCGGGATTTTTCCAGCGCCCATAGATGATGTACACAACTAGCTAGCTTATAACGGTGATGCCGCCAAAACAACAAGAATCGACGGAGGCACGAATATGGGCTTGAGAGCATCTGAACATCGACTGACATTGATTGCATTGTACCTCGTAACGATGATAATGCGCGCATCTTTTTACGTCACAATAGCTGTGATTCAAAGCCATTCATATCTGGGAGGCCTAACGGAATGGGAAGTTGCAGCAGTACTCATCGTGTATCCTCTGACAGAGCTCGCAACGGTTTCATTCTTTGGTTCCTACAGTGACAAAGTAGGCAGGAAACCAATTCTCATTGCCAGTTTATTCATAACTGGTGCAGCATCCTTTCTATTCTCTATAGCGCCAACAGCAGCTGTCTTGCTACCTTTTGCAGCAATCTTCGGAATAGGGGCGGCATCTAAAGTGACAACGACCCTATCTATGATTGCAGACGCCTCGGGCGAAGACAACCGTGCACGTCTTATGGGCTACTATGACCTCTCGACTCTGATAGGGTTGGCTGGAGGTTATGGACTTGGAATCCTCCTTCTGCAGTTTGGGCTGCAACCAACTCCAATTCTCTTAATCGCCGCCGCAGCCTGTACCATAAGTGGATTCATAGGATACTTCACTATTAAGGAAACTAGGAAACATGTGCATACTGAAGCGAAGATGTCGGATCTCCTTCGAGAAGTTGCATCAGATAAAAGAATTCAACTAATGCTGCCAGTATATGTGCCAATCATCTCATTGTATGGTTTACTCATTGCAAATGTTGAAAGGATACTCGAGGACCACTTTGACGAGATACTCTCTAACATGGATCTAGTAATCCTCTTTGCCATGCTTGGAGGTGCCCTTGTACTTGGCATCATCACTATGGGCCATCTCTCAGACTACATCGGCAAACGTAGACCATTCATTGTGGTAGGTCTTCTTGGTTTTGGATTTCTCGCATATCTACTGTTTACAACAGCTGAGGCTGGTGACTTTTCTAATCTATGGGCAATTTGGCCAGTTATGCCGCTCCTGGGATTCACAGCAGGCTCTTTCCCTCCAGCTGCTATGGCGTACCTCACTGACATTTCTGAAGAAGAATCCAGAGGGAGTACAATGGGTGTTTATAGCATCTTCTTTGGTTCCGGAATGATAATCGGACCCGCTGCAGGTGCATTTGCCTATACATCGTATGGCTTGCTAGGCTTAGCGGTGCTTGTTGCTATCCTTATCCTCATTGCATGCATAGGCACTTACTTCATGCCTGAAGCACATGGCATTAAGGCTGAAAGCATGACAAGCAACGAATAAGCAAGAGTTATTATAAAGCGACGCACACTTCGGCTTAGTCACTCCAATCGGGGAGATTCAACATGGTTAGAATTACTACCATCAGTAACATTCTGTCTGGTATCGGCATTGCCATCCTTGCCTTTTCTGCAATTCTCAAGTATTTGCTAGAAGGGCTTGGTCAGACTGGCACCGCATATCCATTCTATGCATGGATTATAGGAGCCGGTCTTTTGGTCATTGTCATCCTCGCAAGTGCCGTTAACACCTTTACTGAGAGGACAGGCTTTGTACATCCTGAGGACAAACTTGTGAGTAATATGTTTGTGTTCCTCATGGCAATTGCAACAATCCTGATATTGGGACTTCTAGACGAAGGGCTTGCTTTCCAGAGGAATCTTTTTGACATGGGCGCTATGATAGTCATAGCCTATATCTTCCTCTTCATATTCGTATTCTTCAGCGGCGCGATCACTGAAGCGGGAGAAATGGGGCAAGTCAAAGAGATGACAGCTCGCTTCATGCTGGTTTCCCTTTTGCTTGGAGCGATAATGGCCGGGGTGAAAGTCGGTCTCGACATCATCTGGGAGGCAACTGGCTCATATAATTGGGCTGCAGGTGCTCTCGGAGTATTTGCCCTAGCACTTGTTGTCCTAATTGTAGCCTTTCTTGGTCGAAGATACGAACCTGTAGGACAATAGCAAGAATAACTGGGATGGATTCTTTCCATCCCCTTCTTCTCTTTCTTCCTTTTTGAATTGTTGAGACTATCATCCATCACCTGTGTCTGAACTCAGGTTTGCGTTTCTCGAGAAATGCTGCAACGCCTTCACTAATATCATGCGTATCGAATGTCCGACAAAAGGCATCTAGCTCATGCTTCAGATGCTCCTCTAGTGACATTTGCCATGAGTTGTCCAGAGATCGATTTGCAAGCCCAACAGCAACTCCTGGTTTGCTGGAAAGAGTCATCGCAAGCTCGAATGCACCTTTCCTGAGTGCATCCACAGATTCAAAGACCTTGTTCACGAGTCCGACTCTGAATGATTCTTCTGCAGAAATCAGGCTGCCAGTAAGAACCATCTCTTTGGCGATTCCAAGGCCAACGATCCTCGGGAGTCTAACTGTGCCGCCATTGCCAGGTATTGTTCCAAGGTTGATTTCTGGTAGACCAAATCTCGCGTTCGCAGACGCGTATCTAATATCACTAGCCATTGCAATCTCACAGCCGCCACCAAGAGCATATCCATTCACAGCCGCGATTGCGGGTTTATTCATTGAATCCAAGAATCTGGATATGTCTCGGCTGGATTCGACAACAGGTTTGATGGAATTTGAATCCCGACCAACAAAATCATTGATATCCGCGCCCGAAATGAAAGCTTTCTCACCAGTGCCAGTCAGAATAACTGCTCTCACTGAGGGATCCTCTTCTGCTCGCCTTAGCATCTCATATAGAGTTTTTTTGACAGACATATTTAGTGCATTATATTTCTCCGGTCGATTTACTGTGATTGTAGCGACCGCATCCTCCGTTTTGTAGAGAACTTCATCATCCGGCATTCCACCGTACCTCCGCTAAAAATTCATTGAAGCATTTTGGGAAGACTGTAGCAATCACCAAACTCGCTGTGAAGTTTCTTCAACCCTTCGCGAATCATATCCGGTCCCAGGCGCTCAATTGTATCAAAAGGACCCTCTTTGTAGTTGGTGCCAAGTATCATTGCTTTGTTTATGTCTTCCTTTGTAGCAACCCCTTCTTCGACCTCAATCATTGCCTCCCTCAAATATGGGAGTATAATTCGGAGAGTGAGCCATTCTGGGTCCACACCCTTTGGCTCTTCGAGAACAGACTCTTTGTCCTCCCCGTATTCATAGAATCCACTAC
>JBHLQK010000097.1:0-11156 GCA_048884925.1 Candidatus Thorarchaeota archaeon | reverse complement strand
ATTCATTACGTCAAAGCTACAATGACAGAGAAAGGTATCGATCTTGTGAAGAACTCCATAAATACACCAGTTCTAAGGCGTGTCACTGCAGAGTTCGGGGACAATCCGTAGTGCAATAATAGCCTTGTTTCGCAATGTTTAAATGCAGACTCCACACGGCGAACGCCAGTCGCTCATATAACGACTGTTTCAGAATCGATGGATTCAGTGCAGGCCTCTAGTTCTGCGCGCAGAGTTAGCCTGCAGACGTGTGCCAGTAGGTTCTGGAGTGGTTGTTGAGCATTTGACATCTTAGCAGTTTGAAAGCAGAATGTGCTGAGAGTAGCTAGAGCACTGGAAGTGAGTCGATATGCCAACATATGGATACTCGATCATAGGCATTGATCCGGATAGGACAGCAGTGGCGAGTGGAAGGAACATGAGATGCTCTCCAAAGCATAGCAGAGAAGTCTGCAATGAGATTAGAGGCATGATGCTAGACAAAGCCATCGATCTATTGGACAGCGTAATTGAGGAGAAGGCTTGGATTCCTTATAGACGCCACAAAAAGAAGCGAGGGCACCACTCGGGAATGAAAAAGTGGGGTCCAGGTGGTCATCCGGTCAAGGCATCCGAGAACATCCTGAAAGTACTGAGAAATGCTGAGGCGAACGCTGATGCGAAAGGATTAGACATTGATAGACTCAGGATAGTCCATGCAGCCTCACATAGAGGCCGAATCTACAAGAAGTACATTGAGAGGGCATTTGGAAGAAGCAGTCCATATTTCGAAAACACCACGCATATCGAGATTGTATTGGAGGAAGTGGTATAGAGTGTCTGCATTAAAATACTTCATCGATCAAAACTCTCGAAGGCTGAAAGTTGACGAGTTCTTGATGAGAGAATTGAACTCCGCTGGGTATGGTGGTGTCGAGATCAGGAAGATGCCTATGAGGACAGAAGTCGTCATTCACGCTTCGCGACCTGGAGTAGTCATCGGTCGTCGTGGTTCCAAAATTAGGGAACTAACAGAGATACTGGGGACTGAGTTTGGAATCGAGAATGTCCAGGTTGAAGTCAGTGAAATTGAGAACCCGTGGCTCAATGCACAAGTCATGGCTTCAAGACTTGCACGTCAGCTTGAACGCGGTGTTCGATTTAGACGAATGGCATATTGGATTCTCAGACGAGTAATGCGCGCAGGTGCTTTGGGATGCGAGATCATTGTGAAAGGCAAGCTCTCTAGTAGAAGAGCAAGATACCAGAAGTTCAAGCAGGCCACAGTAGCAAAGACTGGAGAGCCAGCAGATACTTGGGTAGACGAGGCTGATGATACCGCCATTCTCAAACCAGGAGCAATTGGCATCAAGGTCAGAATCATGCGTCCTGAAGCTCAGCTTCCAGGCGTAATAAAAGTGAAATCACCCAAGCCTCGAAAAGCAGTTGAGCCTGAGGTCCACAAGAGGCCTGAAGATGAAGAAGCCATCGAGGTCATGGATGTTGAAGAAGGACTTGAGGGAATCACCGACATTGATGAGCTCAGAGAACTTGAGGAATTGGATGGTTTAGAGCTGGTTGAAGAGCCGGTCGAAACTGAAGAGGAACCTGAGCCAGAAGCTAAAAGCGCCGATCTCCCAAAAAAGAGCGCCGAACCTGATGATGCACCCACTCCGGAAGCGACAGAAGAGTCACTGAAGGAACTTGAGGAGCTTGACAATTTGGAAGAGGTGGGTGAATAGGGATGGCGCGACTCACTGCAAAAGACATCAGAAAATTGACTCCTCCTGAGCGTCAGAAAAGGTTGAACGAACTCTACAATGAACTCACTGAGATTCGAATTCAAATGGCAACAGGTGGAGGAACAGATAATCCATATAGAATAAGGAACGTGAGACGGGCAATTGCCCGAATCCTGACTATCCAAGGTGAAATGGAGCGTGAGGAACAATCATGAAGATTACCCCAGCTAGTCTGACTAGACACGAGCTCATTGGACTGGAGGCACATGTTGTATGGTCCACTGATCCAGGGCATGTCTGCAGACAAGGGCCCGTTGTTGGCGAGTCAAAAGAGATGATACACATCTCTACAGAAACTGGAAGTATCATGGTTCCCAAGATGATCAGCGTGTTTGACTTCAGGCTACCTGATGGCACAATCGTCAGAGTTGATGGGCAAAAGCTGAGTGGCACTCCCGAAAACAGAATCAAGAAACGTCAGAGTCGGAGATGGTAGAATGCCAGAAGCAAAGGTTCGTAACATAGGAATACCCAACGTGAATCCTCCTGAGAAGGTCTGTGATGACCCCAATTGTCCATTTCACGGCAGCCTGCCTGTTCGCGGACGAGTCATGGAGGGCACTGTCACAAGCACAAAGATGTACAAGACCATAACGTTTCAACAGGACTATCTTAGCTTGATAAAGAAGTACTCAAGGTATGAAAGGCGAAAAAGCAAGAAACACGCACATCTTCCACCATGTATTGATGTGAGTGTTGGCGACACTATCAAAGCTGTTGAATGTCGACCACTAAGCAAGACTGTGACTTGTGTCGTGGTGTCAGCTACCCGAAAGACATTGGTGGAGGAGGAATAAGGTTTGTCGAGAAAGGTTGGCAGAGGCATCAGGAAGTTCACTCCTAGAATAGCTCGAGGCTTGCCTATTGGAGCCAAGATTCTTTGCACAGATAACTCAGGTGCAAAGGAACTCAGAATAATTACTGTCTTTGGCTATAAGGGAAAGCTCAGGAAGCTGGGAAAGGCTGGCATCGGGGACAAGGTCAACGTATCTGTGACAAAAGGTAAGCAAGATCTCAGGAAGCAAGTGCTTCAAGCTGTAATTGTGCGGCAGAGGAAACCCTACCGAAGACCTGACGGAACTTGGATGCAGTTCGAGGACAACGCAGCTGTCCTAATCAAACCAGGTGGAGAGCCGCAGGGTTCCGAGCTTCGGGGCCCCATGGCCAGAGAGGTCACTCTGAGATGGCCGCGTGTTTCAGCAATAGCATCCAAGATAGTGTGAGGTGTGAAAGATGACAAAGAAGATCAGCTCAAAGTCTCCAGGAAAGCAGAGAAGGCGTATCTACAAGTCGCCAATCCACTCGCACAAGAAGATGCTGAAATGTAGACTTGACGAGTTCTTGCAGGAAGAATATGGTCTACGGTCACTTGTTGTGAAAAAGGGCGACTTGGTCCGAGTTATGCGTGGCCAATTCAGGGATACAGAGGGCAAAGTCGTAAGGGTCGACTATGGCGGCATTCGAGTCTATCTCGAGAGTGCGACCACCACCAAGGCCGATGGAAAGGAAGCTGAGATTCCTGTACATCCATCTAATATCATGCTCGTGAAGCTTGAGCTTGATGATGACAGGAAGATGATAATTGACAATAAGGCAGTCAAAATAGCGGAGAGTGAGTAAATGGCACGAAGAGGGCAGAAAAAACACCTGAAACGTTTGCCGGCGCCAAGGCACTGGCCAATCAAACGCAAGGAAGCAAAGTTCACAACTAGGCCCATACCGGGACCACACCCAAGGGATCACAGCCTAACGCTAGCTATTGTACTCAGAGAGATTCTCGGCTATGCGGAGAATATGCGTGAAGTGAAAGCAATTCTCAATACAGGTCAAGTTCTAGTGGATGGCAGAACGCGCAAGGATCCCAGATACCCAATTGGAATGATGGATGTCCTCGAGATAAAGGGCTCTGAAGAGAAGTTCAGATTGGTCCCCAAGAAGAAGGGTGGTTTGCGACTCGTTTCCATTGATGACAGGGAAGCAGGGTACAAGCTCTGCCGAGTTGAAAAGAAGATGATGGTTCCGGGAGGAAATCTCCAAATGAGCCTCCATGATGGCCGCAACCTCTTGCTGCCGCAAGGTAGCAAGCCTGCAGACTTCAATACACTCGATACTATTCAGGTTTCTATTCCAGACCAGAAGTACATAAAGACAATTCCAATGGAGAAAGGCTGTTACGCTGTTGTGAGTCAAGGAAAGAACATTGGGATTGAAGGAAAAATATTGGAGATTGAGAAGCGTTTTGGGACTCACGCTAGTACAGTGACTATAGAGGACTCTGAGGGCAACAGATTCCAAACTGCGCTTGAATACGTATTCGTTCTGGGCAAGAAAGCGTCCGAGGTTAGTATGGACTCAGGAGGTGCAGCAGAGTGAGCGCAACTACAGCAGATAATCTAACTCCAAACGAGGAAATCTTCCTGTCTGAATGGAAGGCATATCCAATGAAGGAGCCTTATGTAGCCAAAGTAGTTGTCGACATTTGCACAGGAGGCGGCGAACCTCTGAATAGAGCTTCGACAATTCTGGAGCAGCTCACAGGCCAAGCACCAGTTCAATCAAGAGCGCGTCAGACAGTGCGCGACTTCGGTATTCGGCGCAAGGAACCAATCGCTGTGAGGGTCACATTACGTGATGAAAAAGCGCACAAATTCTTAGCCAGGGCACTGGAAGCCAAGGAAAAGGTGTTGCTCATCCGCAATTGGGATGATGATGGCAATTTTGCCTTTGGAATTAACGAACACATCGACATTCCTGATGTGAAGTACGATCCACAACTTGGCATTCAGGGAATGAACATAACAGTGTGCATTGAGCGCCCAGGTTTCCGAGTGAAGAGAAGGAGAAGACGCAGGACAAAGGTGCCCTATAGACACCGACTTACACCAGAAGAGAGTATGGTATTCATCAAGAACACCTTCGGTGTCGAAATCCTAGAGAAAGTGAGGGAGCGAACCTACCTATTCTGAGGTGAGCCATAATGAGTACGAGTAAAGAACGTGTAAAGAGGCGCAAGAAAATGGGCAAAGGCAGCCGGAATTGTGTCCGTTGTGACACGCATCGGGCTATAATTCGTTCATATGGACTCAATATGTGCCGTCGCTGCTTCAGAGAAACTGCTGAGAAGCTGGGATTCAGAAAGTATAGTTAATGGAGGCCAGAGAGAAAATGACACTACTAGACCCATTGGCTGATGCGATGTCAAGCATCTACAACAGTGAGATAGTTGGAAAGCCTGAGGTAATTATTCAGCCGGCTTCCAGTCTAATAGAGAGAGTTCTGCAAGTAATGCAGACACAGGGTTACATTGGCGAATTCGAACGCATAGATGATGGGATGTCAGGTAGGTTCCGTATTCAGCTTATGGGACGGACAAACAGGTGTGGCGTGATCAAGCCACGACTTCCTGTCAAGCGTGACGGGTTCGAGAGATATGAGAAGAGATTCCTTCCGGCTTACAACTATGGCATCCTAATAGTAACAACTCCATTGGGAGTTATGACGCATCGAGATGCCAAGAATCGTGGGATTGGTGGAAGACTGCTAGCATATGTGTATTAGATGGAGGTCTGACAAATGTCTTCAAGCTACATTTACGAGAAGCGGATTGAAATACCTAGTGAATGTCAAGTCTCTCTTGAGGGACGGACTGCCACTGTCAGTGGTCCAAAGGGCACTCTGACAAGGACGTTTTCCAATCCTCAGTCTGACATCAAGATCGAAGGCAACGAGATAGTAGCCCTTACGGCCATAAATCGCAAAAGAACCAAGGCTCTTGTTGGCACTACTATAGCGCACATTCGGAATATGCTCATTGGAGTAAAACATGGCTACGAATACGAGATGAAGATTGTCTATAGCCACTTTCCAATGTCCGTTGAAGTACAGGGAGAACAAGTGCTGATCAAGAACTTCATCGGCGAAAGAGGCATTCGTAGTGCAAGACTGATTGGCGATGTTCAGGTAAAGACCACTGAAGATGAGGTCTTCATCACTGGTATTGACATTGAGGCGGTTTCTCAAAGTGCTGCGAACATCCAGCTGGCAACCAGAATCAGAAACAAGGACAGACGTGTATTCCTTGACGGAATTTACGTCATCAGGAAGAGAAAGGGCGAGGATGTAAAATCGATTGTTTAAGGAGGCGTGATTCATGTCAAAGAAACAAGAACTTACAGATGTGCCCGGACTGGGTCCAATAATGCAAGAGAAACTAATTGAAGCAGGGATCAAGACAGTCAAAAAGCTCTCCAAGTCTTCGCCAGAGAAACTAGCTGCCAAGGTTGAAGGACTCGGTGAAACAGGCGCAGCCAAGCTGATTAAGGCCGCTCAGAAGATGGTTTCTCCACCGGCAGACAAACCCAAGGCAAAGAAAGCTCCAAAGAAGCCTGCAGCTAAAGAGAAACCTGGGAAGATGGAGAAGAAGAAAGCAGAGGAGAAGCCTAAACCAAAGATAGCCGCCAAAAAGAAAGCTGAGAAAAAGCCTAAGAAACCAACGCCTAGTACCAAGCCAAAAAAGAAAGAACCCAAGACGACACTTCCCCGAGATGCGCTTATCGATCAGCGACTATTGAGAATAGCTAAAGCAAAGAGGCAGAGGCAGCCAAAATTCAGACATGAACAGGCTCACCGTTGGACGCGAGTAAGTGACTCATGGCGAAAAGTACGAGGAATCGATAGTGCCACAAGAGAGAAGCGTAAAGGCCGCATAGCCATGGTGTCAGTAGGATACCGAAAGCCCAAAGCGGTAAGAGGAATGCATCCCTCTAGATTCATTGAGGTCTATGTTCATCGACCTGCGGATATAGAGGGACTTGATCCTGATATTCACGCGATACGAATTGGCTCCAAGGTTGGACTTAGGAAGCGTCAAGAAATTATCAAGAAGGCAGATGCCATGCTGCTCAGAGTTCTGAATCCAGGAGCGCCAGAGAGTATTGGCGAAGAGGATCTCTTTACAGACCTCGATGATTTGGAGATGGACTGAAGATGAAACTCACCACACAGAAGAGACTAGCTGCTGAAGTCATGAAGGTTGGTATGTCAAGGGTCTGGATAGATCCGGATTTCGAGGATGAGGTTTCTCTAGCTATCACGAGAAATGATATCAGACGTTTGGTGGATGAAGGAGCCATACAACAGAGACAGAAGATAGGAGTTAGTAGAGGAAGAGCTCGCCACATTCTTCGTCAGAAACGCAAGGGCCAGAGAAAGGGACCTGGGAAGCGAAAAGGCAAGCACACTTCCAAATTGTCCGGCAAGGACCGTTGGATGATGAAAATACGCCCAATGCGAAACGAACTCAAGAAACTCAGAGATGAAGGTAAAATCACAAGGAGAATCTATCGTGATTTGTACCTCAAAGCAAAAGGTAACGCGTTTAGAAGCACAGCACACCTCCGTACCTATATTGCTGAGCACAAGCTGGAGGCGAAGAGATAATGGCACATGGCCCAACTTACAAGGTTAAGTTTAGACGGCGCAGAGAAGGAAAGACCAACTACTACAGGAGAAAGAAACTCCTGCAGTCCAGAGGGTCGCGTCTGGTGATTAGAAAAACAAACACACGCGTCATAGTGCAAGTAATAGATGCCAAGGTAGTTGGCGACACAACCATAGCATCAGCTATGTCTTCAGAGCTTGCGGGATTTGGCTGGTCAGCTGGTTTGGCAAACCTACCTGCAGCATATCTAACGGGATTCCTTGCAGGACTCAGAGCAAAGGCCCGCGGCGTTAATACTGCCCTAATGGATGTTGGCCTCCACCCACCCATTCGAGGTTCCAAGCTCTATGCAGCCCTGAAAGGCGCGCTAGATGCAGGATTGGAAGTGCCTCACGAACCTGAAATCCTTCCAGACGATTCTAGAACTTCTGGCGAGCACATCGTTCAAGCCTATCAGTACGTGACTGAAAAGCAGAAGGATGGCCATCACTTCAGCGTTCTAGGCAAGAAGAAAACGAACATCACAACCATACCAAAGCAGTTCGACAATACGAAGAAGGCGATGCTGGAAATATCCACAGCCGAACTCAAAAAGAAAAAGAAAGCTGTAAAGAAAGCCGCACCGAAGAAGCCAGAGGCAAAGAAGGAGAAGAAGGAGAGGCCTTCTGAAAAGGCACCTCGTGCAGTACCTAGAAAGCCAAAGGCCAAGAAGCTCGTGTCAAGAGGCAGGGGCAAGAAGAAGGGGAAGCGAGGCAAAAAATAGGAGATGAAGAGCGATGAGTAGTCGAAGAAGAGACCGGAGGCCTCCACGAAGGCAAGAGGTAAACCCCCTTGATGACTGGGTTCCCAAAACAGCTTTGGGAAGGCTGGTCAAAGAAGGCCATATTAACAGCATTGAGGAGGTTTTCCAAAATAACTACATCATCCGCGAACCGGAGATTGTCGACATGCTGATTCCTGACCTCCGTCAGGAGGTCGTTGATGTATCAATGGTCCAGAGACAATCCGATAGCGGTCAGCAGAAGAGCTTCAGAATCACCGTGGTCGTAGGAAACGGAGAGGGAGTAATTGGCATCGGAATAGGTAAGGCTGCAGAATTCGTTCCATCAGTTCGTGCTGCAGAAACCAGAGCCAAGTTGAATGCCACCATCTTCCGAAGGGGCTGTGGCTCCTGGGAGTGTAGGTGTCATGATCCTCATAGTATTCCCTTCCAGACGAAAGGCGAATCTGGTTCTGTTAGCGTGACTCTGCGACCTGCACCAAAAGGAACCGGCCTGGTTACCGCAGACGTTGGCAAGATGGTTCTTAGAATTGCTGGCCTGAAAGATGTTTGGTCAATCACAAAGGGACGTACAAGGACTGCTTCGAACTTTGCAAAAGCATATGTTGATGCGCTTACAGAAACATACAGAATGTTGCCGCCTCAGGAATGGGTTGCATCAGGAGTGACTGAAGAATGAGTTCAGAAGAGAAAGTCATTCTGGCAATTCGTGTGAGAGGGCAAGTCAGAGTACGACCTCAGATAGAAGACACTCTTGACAAGCTCTTACTTGGTAGATTACACCAGGCCAGAGTCTTGAAACTCACACCAAGTCTTGAGGGAATGATAACAAAAGCAAAAGACTACATCACCTGGGGCGAAATAGATGAGGAAACTATCATGGCTCTTCTCACGAAACGCGGGCGCCTCCCTGGCAACAAAAGACTGAGTGAAGAGTATCTAAGAAAGAACTCCAGCTTCAGGACTTTCAAGTCGCTTGCCAAGGCCATTGCTGATGGACAGGCTAATGTAAGTGATGTTGAAGGTCTCAAACCCGTGTTTAGATTGACTCCGCCACGCAAGGGATTCAAGGGAAAGAAGAATCTTCCAGTGGGGATGGGTGGAATCACTGGATATCGTGGTGCTGAAATCAATCAGCTTGCAAGTAAGATGATTTGAGGTGTACTAGATGAGTTGGGATGATGACCCGTTCGATGAGGATCCTCGTAAAAAGCTGAGGAAATGGTTTGGAGATTTCCTACCCGAAGAGGTCTTCGACCAAATTGATGAGATGATGCGCCGGATGATGGATGAGATGAATGGAGGAACTCTATTCGACAGGGACTCCATTGAGGAGTTTCTGAAGGAGAACCCTGACGGGACAAATCCATTCACGTTTGGATTCTCCATTCGTCCGGGCCCTGATGGAAGGCCAATAATCCAGAGGTTTGGAAATACGCCAGACCCGGGTGGTCATGGAATGACAGCCCAGCTTGAACCGTTGGTAGATATAATTGACGAGGATGGGGAGATTATTGTCGTTGCCGAACTACCTGGAGTTGAGAAAGACCAGCTGAAAGTTCGAGTCAAGGGTAAGACCTTGACGATTGACGTGGATAATCCACAGAGACCATATCACAAGGAGATTAGTCTCCCAACTAAAGTCCGCAAAGACGAAGCGAAATCATCAATGAGGAATGGAGTCCTCGAAGTACGACTGAAGAAAGCATAGTCAAGGAGAGAATTGTCATGCAGAAAAGGAAATCCAAGAAGATTCACAAGATGCGAGGACGCCGCGCGGCCGGATATGGCTTCAGTGCTGGTCATAGAGCTTCAGGACAACGAGGAGGCAAGGGTATGGCCGGCTCCAAGAAACATCATTACATCAAGGTCATGCAGGAAGACCCACGCTACTTCGGAAAGTGGGGCTTCAAGAGACCTCAGAAGCTTGTTGATGATATGGTTGCTCTCAATATCGGCGATATCGACGAGGCTCTGGAGAGGCTTGTTGAGCGTGGGGGAGCAACAAGGAAGGGGCGCAAATATGCTGTAGACCTCTCAGTCCTAGGCATTGACAAGATACTTGGTTCAGGTAAGGTGACTCGTGCAATTGACCTAGTTGGAGTCAAGGCCATCTCAGCTCGAGCCAGAGAGAAGATTGAGGAGAAGGGCGGCTCAGTGGATCTTCCCATAGAGTGAGCCACGAGATTCAGGCTAATCCTTCAGTTCTTTGATGACAATCTTACGAATCTGTAGACCTACGTACAGGATTGCAGGGATTAGCGCTGGAAAGCCCATTAGCAGTACATTAGCAATAGCCGCTTCAGGAATGATCATACTCAGGTTGCCTCCTATTAGAAATGTGAAAATTGCCAACAATAAGACACAGACAAGGCAGACATTCTCTGGTGCACTATCAGATTCATGAGCAAGCAGTAAAGTGTCGGCTACAGATTTCTTTTCATCTGAAGTCAATAGTTTCACCGACTTCAACAATGCAATCAAGAGTATAGTCATTCTGACATTGATTCCATTCATTCTGAGCAAGACCCTAAGCTTTAAGTGCTGACCTCTAGCTTTCGGTCGAAAAACCTGCAGGAGACGAAAACTTGACGTCTACATTCCTAAGGGCATTATCACCCTTTGTCCGGATAATGCCTGAAGTGAAAGCTCCAGAGAAAGAGGTATCATTTAGGGAAAAGGCTGTATGGACTATAGTGATTCTAATCCTCTTCCTTCTAATGAGCCACATTCCTCTATACGGAGTGGACAAGACAGTTGGGACTGACTATCTATGGGCGTTGCGAGTCATCCTCGCAAGCACACGTGGAACCCTGATGGAGCTAGGAATTGGACCGATAGTCACTGCAGGACTTGTGATGCAGCTACTCTCAGGGTCGAAGATTATCGATGTTGACTTTAGTGATCCGGATGACAGAGCCCTATTCACTGGTGGTCAGAAGGTCCTAGCGATGTTCATGACTGCATTTCAGGCAATTGCTTACATCGTGGGTAATGCATATGGCACCTTGTCACCCGAGGCTTCATTGATTGTGTTTATGCAGCTGTTCATCTCAGGTATCATCGTTATCCTCATGGATGAGCTTGTCCAGAAGGGCTGGGGTCTCGGCTCAGGGGTTTCACTATTCATCATGACAAACGTTGCAGGCCAAGT
>JBHLQK010000096.1:0-11210 GCA_048884925.1 Candidatus Thorarchaeota archaeon | reverse complement strand
TGTGGGATCCTGTCTTAGGAGTCATGGTCTGGAATCGAACGATGGGCGGTGAAATCAACCAGGTGAAGTTTGGCAACATTGACGGCAACCGTGACTTAGATGTTCTAGTGCAATTTGACAATGCTCATGTTGAGGTACTAGAAGGACGTGATGGTCAGTCCATTCAGCGATACAATCAGGTTGGCAACTATAAGACGGTTGATTTCCTCGTGGCTGACTTTGATCAGAGCGCAGCCAATCCATATGAGGAAATAGCTGTTCTTTATCACGAGTTCAGTGGCACATATAACACATACATCCAATGGTACGATGAAACTTCTGTTGACTTGTATCAGTCCCAAATTACTTGGGCTGATTCAAGTAGCACCATTTTCTACATGGACTACGGATTCATGTACGGAAATCCTGTACCAGAAGTTGCTGTTGCAGGGCAGAACATTGGTGCCGCATACATCTTCCAGGGCAACGGCCTCTGGGTCACAGCAATTGCCCTAGGTCCAGATCCTTGTGCAGGTCTCGAAATAGGATACTTCTTCACCATGAGTAGTGAGGTTATCGTTTGGATCGACACTGATGATGATATCCAATGGATTGACCACATCGGTGGTGGTAGCGGTACCCTAAATCACATGACCGGCTATGTTCGCAGTTTCCATCTTGTAAACATCAATCAATCTGATTCTCAAGATGAACTTCTAGTAAACACAAAGACCAGTGGTGTCATTGGAT
Organism: Candidatus Thorarchaeota archaeon; assembly: GCA_048884925.1. Lineage (GTDB taxonomy): Archaea > Asgardarchaeota > Thorarchaeia > Thorarchaeales > Thorarchaeaceae > SMTZ1-83. Next base: position 10,481 of record JBHLQK010000096.1, on the reverse strand, counting down.
ATGACTATAATATGAACATCGATTGGATCTACAAGGCACCACTCGTCATTGATGACAAGAGCGCATGGTCTATCTTTAGGGACGTGAATAATGATGGTCAGATAGATCTCGTCTTCACAAACTATGATTACATCAATGTTGTAGATGGTTCGGATGCGCGTCTGATTTGGCACTACAAGGCACCAAACATGCGACGAATCGCCTATCCAAGCGTGGGCGCATTCTATGAGGCGAAACAGATGGATGTGGTATACCTCGCTATGGGTGCTATGCATTTAGTGGCTCATAGCTTGAACCCACCAATGTTACCGCCTCTTCTCGCTCAGGCAGATTCTGCGTTTGAAATCTTTGAAGGAGCACTCCTTGTTGGTATCATTTGCCTACCATTGCTGGTTGTACTAACTCTGCCAGCAAGAGTAGCATGGGCTCGTCGGAAAAGAAAGATCGCAGAATAGAAACGATTGAAGAATGCCTGGTCTTGGAGAACCAGGGCCAGGCTCCCCTCATTTTCCAAAGAATAGCATCATCTAATGATTCTGCTGTTTCTCCATGAGCTCCAACCGAAATAGCTCCGCCTTGGCTTTCTCATTGTTCGGGTCAGCCTCTAATGCAGCTTTATAGAACGCTATTGCTTCTTCTTCCATCCCAAGTTCCTCCAAGCAATAACCCGAATTGATTAGCGGAAATGTATCTCTCGGACTGTAATCAGAAGCCTTCCTATAGTAGACCAAAGCATTTTCATAGTCCTTCTTAAGATGATAACAAACACCGATGTTGTTCCAAACTCGATGAAAGTTGGGATTGAGTTTGGCTACATCTCTATAATATCTGATTGCCTCATCATATTTTCCCATCTTTCTCAAGATATTGCCAATGTTGAAACGCGCTTCTACATATTTGGGATTGATCCTACATGCCTGCGCATAGCTTTGTAGCGCTTCCATCAGTTTCCCGGATTCTTCAAGGGCTATTCCCTTGTTATTGTGGGCGTGCTTCTGAGTGTTGTCAATTTCCAAAGCCATCTCACAGCTATGAATGGCTTCAGAGTATCTCCCAAGTGAAATTAGACAGGCTGCCTGATTGCTCCATCCACTTGGATCTGCAGGACATATCATAGTATACTTATTGAAGCATCCCACTGCTTCTAGAAACTTCTTCTTTTCCATCAAATCCCTGCATTCAGTGAAGATTGCTTGGCATGTTTCAGTTCTCTCCTGTATGAATCGGTTATTAGTGCGCTCGGAAGACAACGAATCCTCTCCTCTGCCAAATCCTATGTATACTTGGTATCCGAGTATTTGTGCCTATTGTTCAAAATTGCCATTTTCAGATTGAGCTATACAACTTCTTGCATCTATGATCTGGAAAGAGTTGCCTATTCACTAATTTCAATTCGAATGAATTGCCCCCTCCTAATTTTCAGCCGCTAATTGAGAATTTCCCGTGTCCCAACTTGGGACTTCCATTGCAGCAACTATTATATACTACTATATCGTATTATGCTTGTAACATTTGGAGTGCGCCACAGCCATTACACATGCCGAGTGGGGGTTGGGGCGTGGACCAAAAGCTATATCCGGTTACATGACCAGTGTACATGGAGCCACCATACTGATTATGTAACATGTTATGGCTGACTCCAAAGCAAAGGGCGCAGCACAAATTGTGTGGGTCGGTCTAGGACTCTGGCGTGCGGTCCTGACCTCGCATATTGCTCCAAAATGAGCTCTATGGAATGTGACGCACAAATCATTAGGTGGTGGCGCGGCAAGCGTCATATTACCCACTTGGGTTGCGCCCACCTTTTCTCTTGGAAATCAATGCTCTTTTGAGTAGTGAATGTAGATTCTTTGCGAGATAGAGGAGCTAATATATTGACTGGATCTGATGTATATAGAACGCTTCAGCAACATCTGGATGCGATGCCAGGAGGATTTCCAGCAACTGAGTCTGGAGTTGAAATCCATATTCTAAAACGTCTCTTCACCCCAGAAGAAGCTGCATTGGCAACCAAGCTAGAATACTCCACTTATCCGACCGAGTCATTGGAGAGTATATTGGAGCGTCTGAAGGATATAGGTCTGTCCAAGCAAGAGCTGGAGGCAACCCTTGATAGGATGGTGAGTAAGGGACTGCTCCATTTCAAACATGAAGATGGGATAAAGTACTACAATAATGCTCAATGGGTAGTAGGTATCTATGAGTTTCAGGTCAACAAACTCACCAAGGAATTAAACGACGACGTAAGCCGCTACCATCGGGAAGCTTATGGCAGATCGCTTTTCAGCTCGCGACCAACTCAGCTTAGAGTCATCCCAATTGGGAAGAGTATCAAGCCTGAAGACAGCGTTGCCAGCTATGATGATATTAGAGCAATTCTCCCTGAGATTGAAAGCCCTTTCATGGTGACAAGCTGCATATGCAGACAAAGAAGAGACCTTGCAGGCAATCCATGCAAGGTAACAGAGAGAAATGAGACTTGCCTTGGCTTCGGTACCTTTGCACAGATGTACATTGACCAGGGGTGGGGAAGAGAGATCAGCAGAAATGAACTAATGGAGATTGTAGACGCAAATGAGAGTGAGGGCCTCGTTTTGCAGCCAAGCAATTCTAAGCATCTTGATTTCTTATGCAGCTGTTGTGGATGCTGTTGCGGCCTCCTCAGTGGAAAGGGAGCGCTGCCAAAGCCAATTGATTTCTTCACAACCAACTACCACTCTGTTGTGAACTCCGACCTTTGCACATTATGCGGCACGTGCGTAGGTCTATGTCAAATGAAAGCATTGAGCATACAAGATGACCTTCTGATGATCAACTTGGACAGATGCATCGGATGCGGAGTCTGTGTTGCCAACTGTCCGGAAGAAGCCATCAGTCTGAATAGATGTGAGGAGGATTTCGTACCGCCTGAAAACATGGAAGAAACTTTTGCTCGAATTCGGAACAATCGGATTCGTACCTAAGATCTTTTCCTTTGCATAAGTTTCAATGAATGAAGACATCATCGGGTTTGTGACTATCTATGCAGAGTCCGCGACAAACCGGTGATGCTAGTCAAAGATGAAGCCACAAGCATATTCAGGAAACGACCATATCTATTAGTGCAGCATCACGTTGCTATCATCCAGTTTATAACCGGAGATTCCCGCGTAGGAGTAAGTTGCACCAGTAGATTCGCTGAAAGTTGATGAACTAGCCGGCAACATTATATCACATCCGATATCGCATTAAATATCACATCCGATAATACTGGTTATTCATTCAGCTGTTACAGCTTAAAGAATCGATCAGAGGTCTGAAGGATTGTTTAGGTATGCATTCAAAAGGGTTTCACGAGGATATCGCCTCTTCATCGCCCTCACAATCGGTGTGCTGATTGCAACGACATTTTTCTCAGCAATGGTGATTTCTGCTGATGTCACATCGCGGGTAGCACTGCTGAACGCTCTGGAAGATGTGGATTATGATCTACGTGTTCAGGCAAACAATGTAACCTGGACCCCATCTGAGATGGACGAACTACGAGGCTTGCTGGAGGACATTCCAGAGGTTGCATCAGTTGATGTCTATAGCAAAGTCAAGTATACGTATAACCAGACGACCGGTACTTCGTTTGATGTAATCGGACTTGACCCGCAAAGTACGGCATGGCAGACAATGGAGCTTATCAACGGTTCGGAGACATTGGGTGCCAACGAGACCTACATAGTTGCTGGCTCGGTTAATGCTACTGCCCTATCAGTCGGTGAGATGATTCAAGTACCGATCAGTATCCAGACCACTGAGTTTCCTTTCGTTGATAACTACGAACTCAATCTGACTGTGGCAGGGTATGTTGAGATCCCGGAGCGAACTGCTCGGCTGCTCAATCCTCCTAGATATTTCAGCATAGGATTCATTCAGATTGAGCTTGGGAACTGGCGCAACTACAATCTCCTCATTGTGGATTGGGAATCCACATTATCACCATTCATCCATATGTTTTCGGAGGACGAGAACGCAACTCAGATGTTCATGACTACAGGCTATTCATGTCAACTTGATAGAGACTTGGTAATCAATCCCTATGATGTCGGAGCATCTAGTACAGCAGTGAATAATATTGTTGCTAGAATTGAAGACAGAACCGCTATCTTGAACACAGATGTCACTAATCTCGTGGGCTCAACACTTGCATTCGTTTCTCTAACGGCTGCCATTCTTATTATAGCCTTTGTAAGCCTCGCTGCCCCGATTATCTTCATGTCCTGGTATTCATCAACAATGCTCAGCGATGTTAGCTATAATCTACGACGTCGCGAGTTTGGTCTTCTCTCAACAAAGGGAATAGGACCGAAATCTATCAGGAGAATGCTTGTCTTTGAGGGATTAATCATAGGTTTAATCGGTGGAATACTAGGTCTGGTGTTCGGCACAGTTCTAGGTCATATGGTTGTAGGCGCACCAATCGACAATCTACTACTGGCGTTTACTGGAAATCTGATGACGTCGGTTTTTGTAGTAGCATTTGCTTTGATACTCTCCTACTGGTCCATTAGAGGGCCATCTAGCCGAGCATCGAAACTTGACCCGCTAGATGCCCTGAAACAATATGTCTACATTGAGGAGCAAAGGGCTTACAAGAGGCTGCTACCAACTCTAGCTCTCGTCCTAGGCACCTACAAGATTGTTGCTTGGATTCTAGGATTAAACATGCAATCTTTGCTTTCAGGGGCTCTGTCCACAAATTTCCTGTTGCTAATCATTACTGCATTATGGACTCCGGTGGATGCCTTTCTGAACTTCGCAGGACCAATCTTGTTCCTCTATGGTGTCACTAAGATATTGCTGAGAGGTTCGCAGAAATTCCAGGAAGGAATTGTTGCAGCAGGAAGTCGATTCTTTGGAGCCTTTGGCAGACTCGCGACTAGGAACGTCAAGCGTAATCCATCTCGAAATGCAGCTCTAGTGTTTGTAGTCGCACTCATTGTATCCTATGGTCTCTTCAGTGTTGGAGGGCTTTTCTCTGAGGAGGACCGCATTATTCGGACTGCACTATATGAGGTCGGTTCGGATGTGAGTGCCACATTCAGCGCTGGAACTAGACTATCAGACACTGTAGCTGAAATCGAGGCGCTAGAGGGTGTCGAAGCTGTAACTCTAGAATATCATATTTCGATGAGTAGTACAAGAGGCAGTATGGAGGTGCGAGGGATCTCTCCAGAGAACTGGACTGATGCAGCCTTCTATGAGACCAGTTGGTTTACTGGTCCAAGCCTAGAGGAGGTCTTCTCCAACTTCACTGAGAACAAGATTCTCTTATCCATCTCGGTGGCTCGACAACTTGACCTAAGGATGGGCAATTTCATCACACTTCGCGGTACAAGTGCCAGCGATATCCACAGGATGGAGATAGTCGGCTTTGTTGGCTTTGTAAGTCCATTTGAAGGGTTATTTGGAGACATAGGGGGAGGCGGAGGATTTGGGCAATTTACATTTGGAGGGACCTACCCGTCGTTTGTTCCTAGGGACTTCCTGAATTCAACCGGCCTTGAGGAATATGCTGAAGGTCACGTTCTCGTAAAGGCGGCGGGCAATACCAACGGTACGATGCTGGAAGAGGAGATTGCATCAGTTGCCCCTGATGTGCAGAGCACAGGCTCTGTCACATCCACTCTAAAATCCCTGGAAGAAAACACGTTCGAGGCTGGAGGCACGCGGGCTCGTTGGGTAGGGGTCATCTTTGCAGTCGTACTTGCGATTGTCGGGACTGGATTAGTTGTGGGTCTAACTCTAAAGGAGAAGGAGTATGAGACCACTCTGCTCAGAGTACGCGGATTCACTCGTGGGCAAGTCTTGAAGGTCTTGGTGGCAGAAATCATGGTGATGATTCTATTCTCACTCATACTAGGTGTCGGGACTGGATTCATAGAATTGTTCGGAGACCTTTCAAATCAGAGTCAGAACCTACAGGCGCTTGTTCGCCCCATGGTGGTGCTTTCTGCACCCGCGGTTTTTGGGATGATAATCATGGTACTCGCAGTCATCGTAGCTGCTTTTGTGCCAATTATTTGGGCATCCAGATTTACAGAAGGCAAAGTTGACGTTCTTAGGGAGTAGAGGTGAATGAAATGGAAGGCATGACTAGTTACATCGAAACAAGAGATCTAGTTAAAGTGTATCAACTTGGAAACGTAGAAGTACAAGCGCTCCGTGGGCTTTCTCTGAAGATTGACCAAGGTGAGGTTATCTCCATCATAGGGCCAAGTGGTTCTGGTAAGACGACGCTGCTCAATATTCTGGGCGGCCTGACCTATGCTACCGCAGGGAAGACCTTTGTAGCTGGTAATGACATCTCCGCTGCATCATCTGCGCAACTGGGCTACCTTCGGCAGAGGACCGTCGGACACATCTTTCAGACTTTGAACCTCATCCCCACTTTAACAGCTTATGAGAACGTCGAGCTCTCAATGCTAGCAATCAGTGCTCCAAAGGCGGCTCGCAAGGAGCGTGTGGAAGACCTACTGCAGACAGTGGGTCTTGGCCTTAGAATGAATCATAAACCTGACGAGTTGAGTGGGGGCGAAAAGCAACGCGTTGCTATTGCAGCAGCTCTTGCCAATGATCCTCCGATTCTAATTGCGGACGAGCCCACAGGCGACCTTGATACCGAAACAGGAGCAAAGATCGTCGAGTTTTTGCTTAGTGTCAATAAGGATATGGGAAAGACCGTTCTAATAGTGACTCACGACCCTCAGATTGCCAGGCAGACTGACAGAATCTATCGGATCATGGATGGGAAAATCATCTCAGTCCAGACACCAAGCGAGTCCAAGGAAGCCACCGTCGAGCTAAGGATTCAGATGTACCGTGACCGGCTTAATGAGACCAACAGGGAGATAACTCAGCTTCAGCAGGTATACGAGGAAAAACGAGTAACTCCCGGAACCTTTGCTGAGAGATGGACGAATCTTCAACTTACAAAAGAATTCCTTGAGCGGGAACTGAATCGAATGGGACTCTAGCCTTCTTTCGATACGTTTTTGTGACCGTCTCATGTTGCAGAGTCAGGGTTCTTGAATTTGCCATTGCCTGTTATCGTAGTTCACGGTGGTGCAACCAAATTCAAGGAAGAGCATATTCCTGCTGTCATCCATGCTGTTGAAAATGCCGCTGGAGCGGGAATGTGGCTTCTCGAAAAGGGCGGTTCTGCAGTCGCAGCAGCAGAGGCTGCGATATGGGCACTTGAGGAAACTGACCTATTTACTGCAGGTAGAGGTGCCAGGCCAAATCGAGATGGCTATGTCGAGCGTAATGCGATGATTATGGATGGCAATAAGCTGGAGAGCGGGGCGGTGATTGCTGTTCAAGACGTGGTCCATCCTATCAGTCTTGCACGGTTTGTGTTGGAGAGGACCCCGAATTTTCAAATTGCAGGGAATGGCGCAAAGAAGCTGTATGATGAGATGATTGTGTCTGGTTATCGACTCGAGGTTTCTGCAGGAGAAACAAGAAGTGCACCCATGGGGGACGGTCATGATACAGTCGGGTGTGTGGTGGTCGATTCTCATGGAAGAATCGCATCGGCTTCTTCAACCAGTGGCTGGCCTGGCCAGCTTCCAGGAAGAGTTGGCGACTCTCCTATTATCGGAGCTGGAGTGTATGCGAATGAAGTTGCTGCGGCAAGCTGCACCGGAAAGGGCGAACAGATATTGAGAATCGTGATGGCCCGAATGGCTGTTCTCTATGTCGAGGAAGGGCTTGATGCCACAGAAGCCTCGTCTAAGGCAATGCGTTTGCTTAAAGAGAAGACAAGCGGTGAAGCTGGGCTTATCATGGTGGACAAAGAAGGTAATGTTGGACTCGGATTTGATACGCCGCACATGCCAGTCGCAATCTCATACTCGGGGGTGGACACCTATTCTTCAATGACTCCTAAATGGCCTCCGAATCCTGGCTAATTCACAATTGATATCAATAACCCATGTTCATTTGTTCAGAAGACCAATGCTGTATAGCAATAATAGGGTAACAACTGCTAGCAAGAAATCAAACGCGGTTGAAACAACCAATGCGATACCCATAGATGGTGAATCAAGCATCTGCATGTAGGTGAGTATTGGTAGGACAAGTCTTACGCAACTCGCTGCAATTGGAATCGCCACGTACCTCTGCAAATCACGGAACGCATGGATCTGCAGTCCGCCAAGTGTAATGGCAAGCAGTCCCATTGTTCTCCAATAGAGTGGGAATACGGGGATCGGATATCCGCCAGAAATTGCAATCATTATATCTCCTGCGAAAAGAATGACAATGCCCATTACTAATTCAAAGAGACCTCCAATCAGGATGGTCGTACGAAGGACTCTGTAGGAGTGACTCTGTGTTTCCAACCTTCTCACCACGCTATGGGGTATTGTGCTGCCTTCGACATAAGCATTGCTCCGGATTGCACCTTGCTTATTAGTCAAGACGGCAACAGTGGGCGAACCAAGGTGGGAATTTGGTTCAGGGTGGTTCTACATGACAGCCTTTATCTCGCCTTTCACTCCAATCACATAAGTTCTGAGTGGAATCTCTTTGCCAGAGTTGTAGATGGCCTCTTGCGTGAGCCTTGCCAGACCAAAACAACATGGAACCTCCATGTGAACAAGTGCTATGTCTCTGACATTGTGGTTCTTGAAGATGGTACTGAGCTTCTGGAGGTTCGCCTCGTAGTCCTCGAACTTGGGACAGACCATAATCGCAGCGCGATCTTTTATGAAGTCATAATGGAGTCCTGCATAGGCAGGGCCAGCACAGTCTGCAAGAATTGCAATTCTTGAATCTCTAAACACTGGATGTTGGGGGCTCAACAGCTTTAATTTCACTGGCCACTGATTCAGCTGTGATGGAGCGATACTCTTTGGCACTGCGTTATCTTGCGCAGACTCTTCATGTGAAGCGGCATACGTGAATGAGTCTGACCCAGCGCATCCAACATCTGCTCCACCGCTATGTGCAACTGCAGCCTGACCTCTGGTCTGAGCAACATATGCCATCGCTGCCTCTTCATCAAACTCTACGGTTTCCACTTCCCTGAGTGTTAATGCACCTTCTGGGCAGTGTCCAAGGCATGCGCCCAATCCATCACAATAGCTCTCTGAAACAACTTTCGCTATCCCGTCTACTATTTGGAGCGCGCCTTCTGCACAGTTGGGAACACATAGGCCGCATCCTGTACACCTATCTTCATCAATCGTAATCATTAGTCGCTTAACCATCGTAAGTCACAGGGGTTCTGCTCTCCCAAACTTATATAAAGTTAGTAGTTACCTTATAGTAAGTATCAAAAAGTTAGTTATTCTGATGAATGGAAAACAGGTGACAGAGATGGAAGCCCGAAGCAAGGAAGCTGTAATGTCATGTCCAGTATTTCTAGCATCCAGCATTCTGGGAAGGCGTTGGACTATATTGGTGCTGCAGGCACTCATGACCCCCAGTGCGATAGATGGGCTGCGCTTCAATGAGATTCACAAGACTCTGGATTGGATTAGTGCAAAAGTCTTGTCTGGTAGACTAAAAGAGCTTGTCGCTGAGGGGCTAGTGACAAGAGAAGTCAATACTGAGGTTACTCCTCCCAGTGTTACCTATACGCTTACAAACAAGGGACATGACCTACAAGGGGTGCTCACACTCATGCAAGAGTGGGGTAAGAAGCACGGGGGCTCAGAAATCGAGGAATGTCTTGGGCCTGGGTTTGAGAACTGTGAAGGCTGTACGAAGAAGAGTGAGAGTGCGCTCCCATGAACTCCGACAATTTCATAATCTCAGTTGCTCTTCTCTATTAACCAAATCAATTCTTCTTCAACTGTGGCTGTCATTTTGGGGCGTGTCCTGATTCTTCCAACCTCTTCTCCCGATTTCTTGAAGACAATTATGGTGGGACTACTTCGAATGTCGAATGTTTCCACTTCTATTGGACTTGGAGGAACAGCCCAGAATTTGCCAGACCCAAACGGGGGTTTAGTCATTCCTCCGAGAGCAGATATCTTGATCCCCAGCTCTTGTTCCAAGAGAGAAAGGACTGGAACCGCCTTCCTTGAGTCGCCGCACCATTCTGCGAAAAACACTATGATCTCGTAATCATCTTTGAGAGTCCTTAATACCTCCACGGCATCTTGGTTGAGCTTGTATGCGTCACGTTGTCGGACAAAACCACCCTTTTGCGCAGCACTCATCTTTTCAATGTAGTCCGTGACACTTGTGTAATCTGGAGATACGTCATTGTGCGTTGGCATTCATATTCACCTTCAAGCTCCCAGCTGAGACTTGACTATTGATAAGTTGTTTCTTGAGCTGGCGCGTTTTATATTATCGGTATGTACAAAGGTTAGAAGATTGTCAATCTGCTTCGCATACCACATCTGTGCCCTTTTGACCTTTCTTTGACTGCAATGGAGATTGTTTAATCAATGTCACTAGCTCTCTAATCTCCTCATAGCGGCGCTCTTCTTCTTCCC
>JBHLQK010000095.1:0-11233 GCA_048884925.1 Candidatus Thorarchaeota archaeon | reverse complement strand
TCCTAGACGAGTGAGGATTGGCATTGGTTTGTACCTAGCAAAAGCGGCTGTGCTCACAATAGCGACGACTAATGCGGAAAGAAGTGAAGTTGCAGCTGCCATCTCAGCGCCTAATCCAAAGAACATAATCAGCAGCGGGGTTCTGTAGGCACCTCCACTCATGCCTACGGAGGCCATCAATCCAATTGCGGCTGCAATTGCCGCTACTATGATGAATTCGATGGCTATTGCCTGCAGTGGTGCTTCAACCCCCTGAACAATCAATTATTCACAATAGTTAATTGCTCTATGGAATTACGGGGGGAGAGGGCTTCTATAATTCCTGCAAATGGCAGAACCTGCACCTGTTTTTGTGGAGGATGGAGTTGACAATGAAATGGAAGATAGGAAGAAGAGAGTTGCATTTCTTGTATGCATTATTGCGGTCATCATCGTGACAGTATTTCTAGCGTAAGATGTAGCTTCGATAATGTCAAAGACATGAAGGAAGCCATAGAATACTATGAGCGGCTTGGTTTTCATATTGAAACTGGTGAAGTTGACAAAGGTTGGCGTCAGATGTCGAATGGAAAAGCTAGATTCTCATTTTCTACAGATGGCTTCATCAAGCAGGAGTTCGGCGTGACACGTCTCTTCAACTTCCGAGCTGGAGATGCGAGAGAGAACGTTAGAGAGCTAAAGGAGCGAGGCATTCCTCTCAAGAAGGATGTTGAGGATCACAAGGATGGGTGTGTAGATGCACTCTTCGAGGACCTTGATGGCAATGGATTCTATCTAGACACTTGTCCCGGCGAAGTCAATGAATAGCTAGAAAAAGAATAGTGAAGCCATCCCTTGAAGAGATGGCTGATTCTTTTCAATCACTTATCCAGTGACGGAGAAGCCATCAAAAGCAAACGTTGGATTTTCAATGCCCCACGGAAGGGAACGTATTTCGTTAGAGATTCCGGTTAGGTTCTTGAATCCCTCATAGAAACTACCAGCGATTGAAACGGGCTGGATTGGATACTTGACTTCGCCCTTCTCAACCAAATAGGCCTCACCGGCCACAATGGAGAATTCGCCGGTGCTGACATTCGTGTGGAATATTCCTAGCGGGAATCCTTTGATGAGCACAGCCTTCTCGTCGACTTCTGAGATGATATCCTCCTCTGACTTTGTTCCTGCATTGATTTCAAACCATTTGGTGACAACTCCTGGCGAAGATTCATACGGATTGCTGCTCTGGAATGCACCACCGCCACGACCGCAGTTTCCTGTGGATTCAACACCAAAGGCACGAGCGTAGTAAGTATTGAACAAGAAGCTCTTCAAGACACCTTTCTCAATGATTGGATTCCGTTTCTGTGGATGCCCCTCTTGATCAACAGCGTGTGTTCCTAGTCCAGTGGGTTTCTGACCATTGTCAACAATGGTTAGGTCACTGTGGGCGATGGTTTCTCCAATCTTGTCGTTAAGCGGCGATCTCCCTTCTACCACTGGCTGCCCTAGTACAGATTGCCCCAAACTAGATAGAACATACAGTGCTGCTGGGACATGTGTCCAGATCGTCTTCATTTTAGAAGTCATATCCAATTTCTTGGCTCCGAGTAGGGACACAGCTTCTTCAGCCGCCTTTATTCCCAACCCATCGGCTTCGTACACACGGTCGCGTGCAACATCAAACTCGAAAGCACCCTTACGCTCTTCTCCTTCCATAGCTTGAACTTGTACAAAGCAGCCATTATCACCAAAGACTGAGCCTTGGAGTATTCCGCGGCTATTCGCAATAGCGTAGCCACCCCAAGATGCTGAGGCTTCTCCACTAATAATCTTAGCACGCTCGTCAACAGATTTGGCTTCATCTATCATTGATTCACTTGACTTGAGTAGGAAATCAGTATCAATCTCCAGAATCTCTTCTGCGAAAATCCCGTCTTTTCCAGGAGCACTTGGATCAGTGAAGCCCTGGAATCGTTCATCCTCCACCTTGATGCTATTGACTATACCAAGCGCTTCGTTGACGCTTAGTCTTACTCTTTCAAGTGCAATACCACTTGCACAGGCAAATCCCACGCGTTTCCCTTTTGCAGCTCGAACTGCATTACCCAATGTTATGCCATCTTTCGCCTTAACGACACCTTGCGATATCTCAGCTAGGGTTTCGCTATTCAAGAACAGAAACACTTCAAACTCAGCAGAACTGTCTAGTGAGGTGGCGTACTTCAATGACGTATCGGCAATCGACAAGAGTTCATCTTTCAGATTATCATATTCCATTCATGTTACCTCCTTATGCGCCAGCCTCTCCTCCAAAAGTCACGCCATCAATGACCAGCCTCGGACCCCCCAGCCCCGTAGGCAATGGAGACTGGTCGCCTTTTCCGCAACCTCCGAAGTAGCCTGAGGAAATCTTCAGCTCCTTCGTCCCTCCTTCAACCTTGGATAGCAGGTCTAGGATATTTCCAGAGAGTGAAACCTCTCTGATTGGATATTGAATCTCTCCTTTGTCAACCCAATAGCCACGAATGGCCTTGAATAGAAAACTGCCATCGCCCTGAACCTGACCGCCTGATGATTGGATGGCGTACACTCCTGTCCCAAGTAGTTCCAGAGCCTCCTCCTCAGTCAAGTCACCAGGCGCAAAGTAGGTATTTGTCATCCGACAAATTGGTGGAAATACAAAATTCACTGCCCTTGAATTACCGGTTGGGTCCTGACCAAGCTTTGCTGCAGTCCCCCTGTCATGGAGGTAATGTTTGAGAGTTCCCTTGTCAAGAACAGTTGTCTTTGATGTAGGAGTCCCTTGATCATCATAAGGAAGCCACAATCCACCATGTTTTTCGATATCTACCTTCCCACTATCGATGATAGTCGCATGTTCAGTTCCAAGCCCAACCCCGATCTTGTCAGTTAGTGGAGAGCCACCAGTGACAATGAAATCGGCTTCACTTAGATGGCCAAAACTCTCGTGAGCTAGTACTCCAGTGAGTCGGTTCTCAGTCAGTGCCCGGAATTTGCCTGCAGGACAAGCTTTAGCTTTTAGTTGTTCTTTTGCTCGAGAACCTGCAGCTTCACCGATTGATTCAGGTGTAGTATCCTTGGCGTCAAATATCTCCAGACCAAATGTCCCGCCCTTGCCTTCACTGCCGTTGACCATAGCGCCAGATTGGGCCATTGAAGTGACAAGGCACCGTAAGTCTGTGACCAAGAAGTCCCATTCGATGCGTGAGCCATCACTATTTGCAAAATACTTGGGTCCAAAGAGCTCACCATAAAGTCCTCTGATGTTGCGAATGCTGTCACCATATTCCCGTGCGGTTTCAACTGCTCTATTGACCATGTCTGTCTTGTATGCGAGATCAAATTCTCTAGGATGTTTCTTCATTCCTTTTGTGTCGGTGCTTTTGCTTGTAACAGGGTCACTGCCTTCAAATGGCAGTTTCAGACTTGCCACTGCGGCTGATGCTTTTGCCATCTTTACCGATTTCTCGGCTGCTAACAAGATATCCTTGGAATCACTGCTAGCTGAGAAAGAGAAGCCTGCAACTCCCTCGACATAGCTTGTGATAGCCACACCCATTCTTGACTTGATCTGGATGTCTTTCCAAATGTCATCCGTTCGTTGAAGTGTTCTCAAAGTGAGATCGTCATAACGGGCCTCAACAAAATCAGCTCCAATTCTCTCTGCAGCATCAATAGCTTGCTTCAACTTATCAAACATGATTATTATGCCTCCCAGATTTATGCGACGTTTGTAGCATTCCAATATGGATTCAGACTCAACCTATGCGCCTTAAGAGAATTGGTATTGACGCTTGCAGAATTGAATTCATTCTAGCGCGTCGCCAGTCATGTTTTATGAGATTGAGAAGTGAAGACTGAGATCAGCGAGATGTAAATCCGCCATCTATAGGAATGACCGCTCCAGTTATGAAAGACGACTCATCCGAGGCCAAGAACAGTGCTGCATAGGCGACTTCCTCAGGAGTTCCAAAGCGTCCAACGGGGTAGTTCTTCAGTCGTCGCTCTCGAACCTCCCTTGGATCCCCTTGCATCTTGATCACTCTTTCAAGCATCGGGGTTTCGATGGCACCCGGACATATACAGTTGACACGGATGCTACTTGGCCCCAGGTCCACGGCAAGAGCTTTAGTTAGCGAGATAATTCCACCCTTTGCTGCTGAGTAGCTTGGAGAGAATGAGCCAACCAAGCCAGCTGCAGAAGAATTGCTGATTATCACTCCCTTTCCCTTCTTCTCCATTTGCGGAAGAGCATGTTTGATACAAAGATAGACCGATTTCAGATTGATACTGACTGACCTATCCCAATCTTCTTCTGTTGTATCGGGCAAACTCTTCACAACTTCCACCCCAGCATTATTGAAGAGGATGTCAACACCGCCCAGCGCTTTGGCTTTTGCAAATACCTTCGCGACCTCCTCTTGTTTCGACACATCTGCCTTCACAAAATGCCCCTTGCCTCCTGCTTCACGAATGGCCGCCTCAACTTCAGCTCCATGAACCTCATCTATGTCTGCGCCAACAACAGTAGCACCTTCCTCTGCAAACAAAAAGGCAGAAACTCGCCCGATTCCTGCACTTACTCCAGTGATCACTACTATCTTGTTCTCAAGTTTCTTCATTGTTATCAGCCCTCCTGCTCAAGCCAGAACTGTGCAATCTCTGAGGGTGTAGTAATCCAGACGTCCCCATCGGTCTTCATTTTCAGAATTAGCTTCTCGAGCATCTTGGCTCGAGAAGGCACACCCATGATTTGAGGATGCATGACGAGCATCATGTAGAGACCCTCGCCATAGACAGCCTCGAACTCGTCAACCCAAATTTCAAACACCTTTCTATGGCTATCTATGCCGCTCTGATATTCAAGAGGCGGAAAATAGTTGAATCCAAAGAATGCCCAGTCATCCAAGATCCACTTGAAGGGGAGTTCAACTATTTTCTTTTCACCCACCTCCACAATGTACGGAAGGTCATCTCCCATCATTGTACTGTCGTATAGAAGCCCATGTTCTGCCAGGAGTGAATACGTGTTTTCGCTCATATCGGCGGCGGGTGCACGATAGCCTTGAGGTCGCTCTGCAATCAATGAATCCAAGGCTGCAAATCCTTTCTCTAGCTCCTCGCGTTCCTCTTTGATAGTCAGACTTGCCGGATTTCGATGAGAGTATCCGTGATGGCCAATCTCATGACCCTGGCTATGAATATCTCCCACGCTATCAGGGTATCGTTCTGCTACTTCACCAGGAACATAGAAGCAAGCTTCGAGTTCATGTCTATTTAGAAGCCTCAAAATGCGGGGCAATGCCGCTCTTGGACCGTACTGGCCAAGTGATAGGACAACTGGATTGTCACGTTCAATTCTATTCCTCCTCAAAATATTGCGCCAAGAAATGTCTGCATCTAGATCAAAGGTCAGACAGACCGCACACTTCGCTCCATCTTTCCACTCCATCTTCAAATCTCCATTTCCTTTAAGACAATTTCAGCGACTTCCAGTATATGATTTACCTCTTCTTCTGTATGTTTTGTAGAAACAAAGAGTGGATGTGCACTCGCCATAATCCCCTTTGCTCTAAGCCCTAGATGAAATCTCTTTGCCATTGACTTGTCTGCTTTCAATGCGTCACGCTTGTTTCTAATTTCCTTAACCCCAAAATGAATCTGAAGCATCGATGCTACTCCAGTGACCAACAAATCATTGTTGAATTTCTCTCCAAGTTCAGACATGCCATCTCGGAGACTGTCTGTTAGGGAACTAAGATGGGGATATGTATTCTTCTTTTCAAGTTCTTCTAAGACAGCCAAGCCTGCAGTCATAGATATTGGATTGCCAGAAAAGCATCCTGATTGGAAAATCTGTTCTTTGAGATCCCACAATCCCGTTTTTGGTGTGACCATTTTCTCCATTATGTCCCTCCGTCCACCATAGCCACCTATAGGAAAACCGCCTCCCAAGATTTTTCCAAGGCAAACAAGATCTGGCTTCACTCCAAAGAATTCGGTAGCTCCTCCCAATGCCAAACGAAAATTGGTAACAACTTCATCGAAAATTAGGGGAATATCATTCTCCATTGTGATCTCTCTGACAGCCTTGAGAAACTCTCCATCAGCTGGAATGCAACCAAGACCGAATGCTGATACTGGTTCAATAATCACAGCTCCTAGATTATCAGCATCTTTACGAATTGATGACAGTGTTCCATCGATGTCATTGTATGGAAGGATTAGAACATCTTGAGCAGACGACTTGGGAATGCCTGCACTATCTATATTCGGTAGAAGATTATTAGCATCTCCAGCAGTGCTCAGAGTACTGATTAGAACTGAGTCGTGCTGTCCATGAAAATTACCCTCAAATTTCCCAATCCTATCCTTTTTCCGATATGCTCTTGCAGTTCGCAAAGCCATCTGAGTTGATTCTGAGCCAGTATTAACGAAACGGACCATGTCAATTGCAGTCATGAGCTGACATACTTTCTTGGCCAATTTCACCTCTACCTCAGCTGGCGTGTAGTAATGGACACCTTTCTCTAATTGCCTCTTGACGGCGTCTAACACTGGCATTGGGGAATGTCCTAGTATGTGGACTCCCGCACCCATCAGCAGATCTACGTACTCATTACCATCAATATCCCAAAGCTTCGCTCCTCTCGCATTACGCACGTATATCGGGTAGGGTTCAAGGAATTTTCCATTACCAGCAACTCCGCCAGGCAAAGATTTGCTGGCCTCTTGGAACATATTGAATGATTTTTGGGTACGAGCTCGATATTGCCCTTCCAAACCTATCACTCCTTCTACACTTTCCACTCTCGGATGCTCTTCTGCACCTTCATTTCGCCTAGTATCTTGAGAATCTCTCCCTCCTCGAACCGCTCATAGACAGGGAACTTCATGTTGAGGGGAGAATCCCTAAGACTCTTCCAGAGCGGTGTTATGCCAAATGAACCATTCTGACGAATCCACTCGACTCTATCCAAGTCGATGACCTCTGTCATGATCTCCTCATGTGTGCCAACCTGCTGCAATACTCTGCCTTCTGGGTCTGCAAAGATGGAGAGTCCTCCGCCCTTTGAGCTTACAATGTTCGAGTTGAGGACGTAACACTGATGCATGATTGCTTGAGCTGGTACCAGAATCAGCTCGGCCTGTCGGTCGGGCGTGTATGTTGCAGATGGTTGTAGAATGACCTCAGCACCCATCCAAGCTAGGGTCCTGAATATCTCAGGAAACCACAGGTCGTAGCAAATGACAAGACCTACCTTCGTAATACCAGGAATGTCAAATGTTATGAAATCAGTCCCAAAATTCGTATCCTCAAAAGGCATCCAGGGATAGATCTTTCTATACTTGGCGACAATTTCACCCTTCGGACTGAATGCGAGAGCGGTATTGAATATCTTGTCGCCATCACGCTCCAGGAACGAACCAGGTACAAACCAGCATTCAGTTTCCCGGGCAATTTCAGCCAGTTTGTCCGTCATATTGTTTGGGATTGGCTGAGCCAGTTCTTTCCAATCATCCTTTCCATACTGCTGGAGATATAGCTCTCCTGTAAAGACCAAATCAACCCATGGATAAGTTGCCCTCACCCACCTTGCTGTTTGTTCAAGATTGCTGAAGTTCTTGTCCTCATCGTATGGATCTTTTTTAAGCTGGAGTCCAGCAACTCCTAGACGTCTTCCCATTTTCATCACCTTTAATCAACTAGTAATTCATTAATCCCATTTTCCACCACAGTAAGGATCTTCGAAACATGTTCAAGCTCTCTTTCTATGAGCTTGTAGATTTTGGAACGCTCCTTCTCGAGCTTTGCTAGTGGCTTATGAAGTGGTATCCAATTGTAGGCACAGTCTGGTTGACTTTCATATCTGTCGACGTATTCAGGCGTCAGACTACCAACTGGTGTCCCTCTTAATGTCATTATCGCGGAATTAAGTGCAATATAGTCTTCAATCAACTCCAAGCGTGACAAATAGTCAATATCGTCAGGAGCAGTCACTCTCCATAGCCATCCTATTGTGGTATTTGCGAGATGAGATACTGAGGACAGAAAACGGTTAGCTTTCTGCACCAATTCGTCATTCCCATTCTTAGCTATAGATTTCAGTTTCTTGTTAAACGGCGTTTTCTTTCCACGAATGTCTCTGATTCGAAGGAGTTGTTGTGTCATGTCAAAGGGACAGTCTCTCATCCTACTGTACTTTGAGAGAATAGCCTCGAACCTCATTAGAGGAGTGAAAATATCAATTGGCAACAGCCTGGCGTTTGCGATTTTAAGGAGTACATCACTCATGAAGTTGGCGTAAAGGAGGACTGTATTGTAATCCAAATGGTCTAGATCATCTTTCTGAGTCTGATATAGATGGCTTGGAAAAGTCACTCCATATATTGAAGGTACTCCGGACACTTCAAAGAACCAGTGATCGCTGCCATACCCGGGTGGATCATAGAACTCGAACCCTTGAAAGGCTCTATTGGCTGATTCAATACCCTTGGCAAACTCCAACAACTCTGCTGTGGTTCCGATGAACTTCTGAGCAGGATCTGGAAATCCGACAGAATCTAGGCTGAGAAATGCAGCTACTCTTGAAAGAGAGCCTCGTTTCTTGTCCAGATATGTTTTGGATCCGTTACACCAATAGTAAAACCCCTCAGATCCGCCATTCTCTGCACCGAAGAATAGGAATCTCACACTTCTCTTCAGTACTCCCCCATTCTGAACATATTCCTGAAGTAGTCGAGCAATCTCCAGGAAGATGGCCGCTGGAGCGCAATTATCTGCTGCGCCTGAAAACCAGCTATCAACATGAGTTCCAACATAGATCTCTTGTTCAGAGCTTTCTTGACCCTCTAGAACGGCTTCTATGTTGATTGACTCAGCGGTCGATGGGACTTCAACGTTCACATCGATTTCTAATTCGACATCACCCTCCCCAATTAAGTCGAGCAGAAAATTCCCATCCTCCATTGAGATGCTTATCACAGGAATCTTCAGTAATCGACCAGATTCTACCACAACCACTTTCCGAAGGTCCCCCTCATCAGGAGTCGAGATTAGAACCGCATCTAGTCCTCGCCTTACAGCTTTGTAGTAGGTACGTGTGGGTGATGAGTAGAGGTGACTACCCCAAGTGGAGAAACCTATTGTGCCACCATCATTATTGGTTCCATATTCATCAATCTGAGTTATCTGTGTCAGTTTCCCAGTTGATCTCCGACCCTGAGAGTAGGGAAAGAGAGCTGCCTCCAGTTCTCTCTCGATTGGTTTCAATATTCTTACGTTGCAGGATATGGGATTCCATCCGCGAACTTCGAAGTTCATCGTTTCTATATTATTGAACCCAATGGTACGAAGGGATTCAATTATGTATTCAGAAGCGCGACGCTCATTGGATGACCCCGCAATTTTATGCCCTATAGAATGTAGTTCCTTCATAGTGGCTCTAATTCTATCGAGTGAGGGGTTCTCCACACCATAGCCTCCAAGCATGGTCTGTCCCTACAGCTGCTTGAACTCCTTCTCAAGTAGATTCAGGACTTTCTGAGCTTCTTCTTCACTGATACACAAGGGAGGTTGAAGGCGAAGAACATTCTTCTTGACCCCGCCAGTTCCAATCAGGACACCGTTCTTCATCAGACCCTTAGCTACCAACTGCGTTTCGTCAACTGCAGGCTCTTTCGTGCCAAGGTCTTTCACTAGCTCGATGCCAATCATGAGACCCCTACCTCTCACCTCGCCAATGTGCTTGCTGCTCTGTTGAATCTCCTTCAATTGCTTCTTCAGCATGTCTCCCATCTCTTTGGAATTCTTGACCAGCCCTGCATCCTCAAGATAGTTGAGATTCTCCAGAGCAACCGCACAACTGACTGGGTTCCCACCAAATGTAGAGAAGTGATCCCCTGACTCTAGACAGTTTGCTATCTCGTCTGTGGTGATGTACCCGCCAATTGGCATCCCTGCACCCAATCCCTTCGCCATGGTAATGATATCTGGCTTGATATCAAACTCTTCAATCGCAAACATCTTTCCAGTCCTGCCAAAGCCGGTTTGCACTTCATCTGCTATGTAGACAATATCGTTATCGTTGCAGATTCTTTGAACAAGGTCATGATACTGCTTGGGAGGCACAACTAGTCCACCCTCACCTAGTATGGGTTCAACAATCATAGCTGCAACATCGCCTGTAGTATGATAATTGATAATATCTTCAACTCTTCTAGCACATTCAGTATCACAATCAGGGAATTCAAGCGGACACCTATAGCAATACGGCATTGGAGCGTGCACAACACCTGGAGAATTTGCGAAGGTGCCAAAACCATGCTTGTACTTTGCTTGTCCAGTCAATGTAAGCGAAAGAGCTAGTCTTCCATGGAATGACCCCTCTAGTGCAATGACAGCGGCTCCAGTCCGACCCTGCGTCACGCTATACTTTTTGGCAATCTTGACACCACCCTCAACAGCTTCCGCTCCGCTATTACAGAAGAACGATTTGGTCAGATTCGTTGGTGTGTGACTGGCAAGTTTTTCAGCCAGCAACGTCTGAGGAACATTGTGATATAGACCAGAGCAATGAATTAGCTTCGACAACTGCTCAGATCCTGCTTTAACAAGTCTTTCCGGACTATGACCAGCATTCACTACCGAGATACCACTAAGACAATCAATATACTCTGTTCCATCAAGGTCTCGCACAATAGTGTTTTTCCCTTCATAGATGACAATTGGTTTGCGAGCGTAGGCTGGAACCATATACTTGGACTCTTTCTCAATTATTTCATCTCTGTTAACCATTACTGGACCTCTCCATGACATTTCAAGTCTGGATCGAATTTCGATTTGGATACGAGCCTTCTCCCAGCTCCGGTGACTTATTCAATGAACAACCATAAGAAGAATCCCAACACTGTTGAACATCAATGAACATTATTCCCTAATGAAACACCATCTGACTGAATCCTAATTCTGAACAAGACTGATTAGGTCTTCAGATATGCCGTCCAACATTGACGAGAGCTGCTCCAGTACTTCATCAATCTCTTTTCTAATCCTCGCGCGTTCATTCTCCAGATTCGCTAGAGAGTCATGAATTCTGAGCCAGTTATAGGGGTTATCAGCTTTTGACTCGATTCTCCTTGCAGAATCTAAGTCGATATTAGCTATTGGTATATTTCGTATACTAGTAATGGAATTTGTGAGATGAATGTAGTCTTCAATCATCTCAAG
>JBHLQK010000094.1:0-11445 GCA_048884925.1 Candidatus Thorarchaeota archaeon | reverse complement strand
CCTGAGTATCCTTTATCGAGCATCTCACTCCTCGCCTTCACAAGGCGCTCCACCGGGTTGACAACAAGTATATCTTCCGTTGTCATTAGGTCTTCCACTTTGATATCCTCAAACTTGGCCACAAGAGAGCATAGTTCTGTTTTTGAAATTACACCAACAAGCTTGTCATCCTTATCAACAACAGGGCATCCACTCATACCTCTATCCATCATGAGCAGAGCAACTTCGGTGACGTCGTCGTCTGGCGATACGGTGATTACGGTGTCAGTCATCGCGCTTGAAACATGGAGTCTTCCTATTGAAACAGCAACTACCTTACTAACACTAAGCCTGTCTGCGATGTCTGCATAGGTGAGAATACCTTTGACGTTACCATTCTCTGTAACAATTAGCCTATCTACACGCTTCTTATCAAGAAGTTCAAGAGCGTATGATAGCCTCCGATCTTTGTCGATCGTGACTGGTTCTGCCATAATTTGACTTACTTCCAATATACAATCCTCCATTCACCGTGTTTACCGGATTGAATGCACACCTATAGTTGACCAACTAGCTCCGACACTCATCACATAGATATCTTCCATCTGAAAGAGCCAATTCGGTAGAGTACTCTCCACAGCTGTCACAAACACCACCATATGCGATTAATTCGTCTTCATCCTCATCCTCGACTCTAGTCGCAGTATCTGAACGGAGCCTCAATGATTCCATAAGCACGTTAATGAGTTCTGGGGACCAGCGGAGAATATCTCTTGAAGTGATTATTCCAGCCAGTGAGTCGTTCTTTAGCACTGCTACTCTGCGAATATTCCCATGAGCCATTATTTTCATGGCTTCAGTCAGGGGGGTATCTGGTGTGACATGAACAAGAGGAGAACTCATCACATCTTTGGCTTTGGTTTTCTTTGGGTCTTTATCCTCTGATACAACACGTCTAACGATATCAGACTCTGTTATGATACCTAGTGGCCGACCCTTATCAGAGATTATAATGGATCCAATGTCCATTTCATCCATTGAGTGTGCCACCTCATGCACACTGGCATCTGGCGGCATTGTAACTACATTGACAGACATGATTTCTCTCACAGACATTGAATGTGAAGGGTCAGACATCAGCTAATACCTCGGCGCATCAGAAAGTTGGTTAACCACCCATTGCATCTAGGCTTCAGGGTGCTTTCTTGACTGAATCAATCCCGATGGAATTTAAACGTGTCTGTATTGCTTGTTACGCTTCGTTGAGTTATAATTAACGTTTCGTATTATCAGAAACCAAATCGCCTCCACCTGCAGGCAGAACGCGCATCATATCTTCTTGAGGAATCTGGTCGATTAAATGCTTCTTGTCCTCAGGCACTAATTTCTTCAGCTCGTGAAGAATCTCTTTCACAAGCTGACCTTTCTTCTCTTTGCTTGGGATGACCCTCACAATATAATCTGTATGAGCTGACAGTGCTGAGGGTGGTCCCGACACAGGAATTGCGTCTTCCTCCTCGATCATCACGCCAACTGCGAGTTCCAGCGGGACTCTTCGAATATAGTTTTTCGACCCATAGATCATGACGGCTCCTGATGGTAGATACTCACCAGATGGTGGAGTGAAGCTAACCTGTTCTGGATTAACCCAATATGCATCACCTGATGAAAGGCCATCCTGCCATGCCCGAGAGAAGGTAACGGCGAACTGTGCAGCCTCGGTTAGGGTCTGTTCTCCCGGAGGATCACCAGAAACCTTGACAACAATATAGGGCGCTCCATGGAGTGCAGCATGGAGAAAGACATCGCCTGCCTCCATTTGTCGTTTTGCAAGCCTTTCATTGCTCTTTGCATCTCTTCCTCCTATGACAAGAAGACCCTCAGAGGACAAAAACCAGCGAAACTTCTCATACCATCGCTTCTTTCTAATTCTAACGGGGGCTTTCACCTCTGTTTCAGCCTTGATGGTTTTCGCTTCAAGTTCCCTCAATTTCGTCAACGTCTTCTCGATTTGCTTATGTGCTCCTTTGGTCTTTGCCTCGGATTTCTTGGCCTGCTCATATGCTAGCGAAGCATTGTCCTGTGCACTCTTTCTGATGTCGAGACTCACATCAATATCATCAAGCTGCACCATAATCTTGCCTTGGGCAGGTATTATCCTTTCAATAATGATTGCTGAAGCCATGCCTTTCTTTTTCCCTTCATCCACCCTAGCTATGATTTCTGCCCAAGATAGGCCTGCTACTCTTGCGCTTGAGATTGTATCTAGGACCTCTTGCACCATCTGAAAGCTGTTGTATATGGCTTCTCCAGCCAGCCTCAAGTTGGCGGCTTGGGCTTCTAGTCGAGTGATTCCTTCTCTCTGTTTCTCAATTATCCTCTCTAGTCGTTTTCGTTCCTTCACGTGAGCCTCAAGAATCTCTTCGTCTTCAAGTTCCATATCAGACACGCCAAAGAAGATGTCAATTGCCTGACTGAATGTGGAGAACGTTGTTGTGGGTAGGCCGTTATAGACCTCGAACACGAACGGGACGAATGCAACTTGTTCCTCTACATCTTCGTCATCTAGAATGACCTGAGGTTCACTAATTCCATTCTTGAGCTTCTCGATAAAGCGAGAGAGACCGCCCGATAGGTCTTTCACTGCTTGTTCATCTAGGTCCGAAACCTCGACCTGAGGGCTCACTCCTCCGAGTGCACATATCTCCTCACAGCTAAGGGCATCAAGGTTTAGTCTGCTTGCCAGAGTTCGAACAACACTCGTTTTTGAATCAGAAATGATCCCCTCTAATGCATTAACTTCAAGGTTCATGACATCTATACCACGCGGAGGTGGAAATTCGTACTTCGCCTTGGGAATGACATCTCTATCCTTCATTCTTCTGTAGCGCATTGCTACAAATATTGTGTCATCCGGGTCGAGAAGTAGGACATTACCATTGCCAAACAGCTCCACAACTAACTTGTGTGAACTCGTTTCGTCACCAACCTCTATCACGACAATTCTGTCCAAATCGTGTTGATACACTGTCAGGACCCGTCGGTCCCTGAGGTATTTCCTGAGTGCTGTGCAGAACTTCGGTGGAACTTTGGGAGCAACTCGACGGTATTCAGTGAGATGGATTCGACGACCGACTTCGAATAACAGATGTGACGTTCCTCCAGCTGGCTGGTAGAGCTTGATCACGAAGACATCTCCATATTGGTAGACATTCTTGATGAACGCGCCTTCTGCAGACTCTTTTAGCTCTGGCAGAATCAGCCGAATGTCAATATTGCTCATCGTTTCTTTCATTGTCAAACGCTCTTCCAGTCCGATATTGTTATAACATAGTCGATTGACAGACGCATAACTCCGTCAGGTGTCACACGATGTCATCGATAATAGAGCCCTTAAAGAACATCTTCAAGCGTCTTTTCAGTAGATGGGCTGACTCAGCAGACGAACAACAGACATACGTCAAGATATTCTTCGCATTAATCACGGCACTAATCTGTGGACTCGCTGGACCTGCTTTTCGCGGCTCGAGAGGTCTGATTTTTGGGTTACTCATGTATGGACTTACCCTCTACGTTGTTGTCTACCTGCTAGAGATAGATCCCAAAGAGATTGGAGGTCGACAGAAGCTTGTTACAGCTGGTTTACCTACATTTCTGCTGCTATGGGTGCTCTTCTGGACCTTACTCTACACATTCTCTCTCTCTCCAGTAATACTCTAGAAAATCGCCATTATCTGGATGAGAACATAGGCCAAGCACAAAAAGGCAATCAGAGGCGTGATTCTCCTCTCATCTTGTAGCAGACCATTCTCCTTTCCTGTCCATTTTGAGTATACATAACCACATGTCAGCATGACAAGTATTTCCACGCCTCCGCCAATGATTGCTTCAAAAACTGGATCGACCCACAGGGCTAATTCTATGCCAGGGCTGATGATACTCAAGATAATCAACGCTTTCAAGTCTGCGCCGCCAATTGACCCGATTTGAAACAGAGTATAGGAAACTACGATTACAAAGATTGGTGCCGTCAGATGCAGTACTAAATTATGAATCAAATGTCCCGTGAGAACCACACTGATAATCCCAATCACACCTCCTAGCAACATAGAGTGATTGGATACCCTTCTCTCTCGAACGTCCATTATGCTGAAAACTAGGAGAATGGCCAGCGCCGTCATAAAGGTGCAAATCGACGGAATAGTCAGCTCTAGAGTCATAGAACCATCATCTTACAAAGAAGATTCCTCTTCTAATGTATATAGTCCCACCATATAATCAGACAGTAAGAAAGATTAGGTAGCTAATTAGCTTCGAGTCCGTGCAAGGGGCTAATATAGCGCCTCTTCAATAGCAATTCTCAGAAGCTGATACAATGAAGGATCCTATGCAAGTCATTGAAGACACTGCTTTTCGTCTTCTCAAGATGGCTGTAACAAGACTGCCCAAGGATGTTGAAGGTGCATTAAGAGCGGCTCGTGATCTTGAGGATAATGAAACCGCCAAGACTCAGCTCTCAGCAATTATACAGAACATGGACATAGCTGACGCCGGAGTTCCAATGTGCCAAGATACAGGGATAATAATCTTCTACGTCAAAGTCGGCAGCAAATACCCATTTATTGATGAAATCAAGGAAGCCCTAACCAAAGCCACAAGAAAGGCTACCGCAAATGTACCACTCAGGCCAAACGCAGTGAATCCGATTGTGGGGGGCAATTCGGGTGATAATACAGGTGCCAAAATACCGTGGATAAACTGGGAGGTTGTTCCCGGTGATTCATTAGAAATCATCGCATTCCCCAAGGGTGGAGGCAGTGAGAATGTGTCAGTTGTTGGCATGCTCAAACCCGGAGTTGGACTTACAGGAGTCAAGAAACTGGTTGTGGACAATGCAATGAACTACATGGGCAAAGCGTGTGCTCCAAACATAATCGGTGTGGGAATTGGCGGCGGTGCAGACATCTCCATTAAGATTGCCAAGCAGCAGCTGCTTCGGCCGCTTGATGACAAGCATCCTGAGCCTGAAGTAGCCAAGATTGAACAGGAGCTCATGGAAGCAATCAATGCCACAGATATTGGTCCAATGGGCCTTGGTGGCAAGACAACAGTTCTCGCAGTAAAGGTCGACTACGCCATGCGGCATCCAGCAAGTCTACCAGTGGGAGTTGCTGTTCAGTGTTGGGCTGCAAGGCACAGCAAAGCTATGATATCCAAGGATCTTGATGTCACTTATGTGACACATCCGCTGGAGGGTGAGTAAAATGGCCGAATATCACTTAACGACACCAATCTCTGAAGAGGACGCACGTAGACTGAAAGTCGGAGATGTGGTCTACGTCAGTGGTGAGCATGTATACACTGCCAGAGACGAGGCGCATGAACGCGCTCTGCATATGTTTGAGAAGGGAGAAACGCCTCCTGTGGATTTTGAGGGAAGTGTAGTCTATCACGTTGGTCCTGTAGCTTGGCAGAAGGATGGTAGGTGGCACATAGTTTCAGCTGGTCCTACTACAAGCATTAGAATGGAGCTCTTTGAGGACGAGTTTCTCCGTAAGTACAAGGCGCGTATAATCATAGGCAAAGGAGGTATGGGGGAGAAGACTCTGACTGCTTTGAAAGAAGTTGGTGCAGTTTATTGCAGCTTTACAGGTGGCTGTGGGGCCCTCGCGGCTAAGGGCTTGAAGGAAGTTCGAGCGTACGAGTGGTCCGATCTTGGTATGCCGGAGGCCCTCTGGGTAATTACTGCTGAGAAGTTTGGCCCACTCTTGGTGACTATGGACTCACATGGTGGTAGCCTTCACAACGAAATGGATAAGAGAGTAGCTGCTCGGAAGGCAGAAGTCTATGCCAAGATCGGAATAAAAGAATAAACTCTGTACATCATCATCAATCTTCACGCTTGAGGATTACACACTGAAAACACATATGCAGTATAATGTCGAAGCACCTCATAGAGGGGTTAAGCGAGGTTTCGACCTTGAGAAAGACAGTCCAAGTTGTGTATCATGAAAACCCCAAGCTCAAGCTTGATGTTGCAGTATACTATCCTGACAGCGTAGAATACAGAATTCGGTATATTCATCCTAGCCATCATGCTGAGGTGGGGAATGTTTCGAATTTACTGAAAGGAGTGCAGTTCGATGACCCAAAGATGCTCACAGAATGGCATGGCTTTATGAATGCACTCAGGATGCTGCCTGACCAATATCTTCGCTCGCTGGATGTAACCTATCTCACACGAGCAGGTGCGGTGGTTGAGGAGCAAAATGACCGTTAATAATCCGCTCACCTATTTTCTGTTCACGGATTCCGTATGCTAAACGTGCTTTCGGCAGTGAATTGGTAAACTAGCCTATTCTGCTCTCTGGTAGGGTGGAGTGCTGCGATTCACATACCCTTGTGAATCTTGCCCCTCATATGCAGTCCGTTTAAATTCCCAATGCTGAAAGAATTGGCACTGAAATCCCATAGAGTGCCACAAAGAGTATTATCAGCATTGCAATGAATAGTAGCAGGTCCTCCGCGTCCATTCTCATGCATCCCCGGTGGCTACAAGCAGCGTGTATTAGGTACATATAGTGGTTCCCTATCAAGTAGATTGTGTGCGCATTGACACAGGAAAATGGCGCCAATCCATTTGATGAAAGAATTCTCTATCCAACCATATTCTGGCAGAGGATGTTCTCTTAGACAACCCTAACAGTAACTCTTAAACGGTCGCCAAGTGCCGACGGGTCAGGCTAGGAGAAACCTCTCCATCGGAGGACTGTACTAGTTGAACTATAAGACAATAATGTGCGATGTTCTCGTTGTGGGTGCTGGCGGTGCTGGATGCCGCGCGGCCATTGAGGCATCAAAGCACAATCTGGATGTTATCATGCTGAGTAAGGAGCTTCTCGGCAAGGCTCACACAGCCATGGCTGAGGGTGGCTACAATGTGTCACTTGGGAATGTTGATCCCGACGATAATCCTGAAACTCATTTCAAGGACACAATCGTAGGAGGCAACTATCTCAACAATCAGAAGCTCGCCGAGATCCTGGTACGTGATGCCTCTGAGAGAATATTCGATCTTGAGGAGTATGGAGCTGTATTCGACAGGACACCTGAGGGCAAAATCGCCCAGAGGCCCTTCGGTAAGCAGTCGTGGAGGCGCACAGCTTACGCATCCGACAGGACCGGTTCTGAAATCATGGTGACCCTTACTGAGGCAGTCAGAAAGACCTCAGTTCGTGTCTTCGATGAGGTATTCGCCACCAAGATTCTCGTAGAAGAAGGCAGAGTGGCAGGTGTAACTGCTATCGACCTGAAGTACGGTGACTATCTTGTGTTTCGTGCTAAGTCAGTTGTCATGGCGACAGGCGGTGCTGGGAGAATCTACGAAGTCACAAGCAACGCACAGCTGGATGTCGGCGATGGTTATGGAATGGCCTATGAAGCTGGCTGTGAACTCATCGACATGGAGATGGTGCAATTCCATCCAACTGGAATGGTGAAGCCCGAGTCTGCACGTGGCAGACTAGTCACAGAGGCCGTGCGCGGTGAGGGCGGAATTCTTCTGAACAGCGAGGGTGAGCGCTTCATGAACCGATATTATCCTGAGGTCATGGAGCTTGCAGGAAGAGACCAAGTTGCAAGGTCAATTATGACTGAGGTCCTCGAGGGCCGAGGATCACCCGATGGGGGAGTCTATCTTAGTATAGCACATCTCCCGAAGTCCATAGTCGAGTTTCGACTTGAGAGCATGATAGAGCAGTTTGAGGACGCGGGAGTCGACATCCGGGAAGAGCCAATGCAGGTTTCTCCAACAGCACATCACTTCATGGGTGGCATCAAGATAGATGAGGAGTCAGGTACCAACATACCCGGACTCTACGCCTCGGGAGAGTGTACCGGTGGAGTTCATGGCGGGAACAGACTAGGTGGTAACGCCTTAGCTGACACCCAGGTCTATGGCGCTCTTTCAGGTGAGAGTGCAGCTAAGTTTGCTAGGAAGAACACACACACTGGCATCAATCGAGATGTCATCGTTAAAGAATTCGAAAAGCTCGAGGCTATGCTAGAACGCAAAGAAGGCATATCACCAGCTGATGCGAGGGATGAACTTAGGAGGCTAATGTGGGAGAAGGTCCAAATCTTCAGAAAAGAGGATGAAATGCAGGATGCTGTCAAGGAGCTTGTCAGAATCGAGAAGGAAGTTGTTCCAAACATAAAGGTGGATGTGCCAGTTAAACGGTTCAACCCCGGTTGGCATCAGGCCATTGAGTTCGAGCACATGGTCATGACCGCCCGAATGGTGGCTGAGGCTGCAGTAATGCGAAAGGGCAGCAGAGGTGCACACTACCGTGTAGACGCCGACCCCAATGATAAGGGCTATTACAATATCGTCATCCGGAAGGGCGAAGACGGCAAGATGGATCTTCGAAAGGAGGAACTCCTAATCACCAAAATCACACCCCCATAGGAGGCATAGAGAATGGCAAAGACAATCAAGACAAAGGTCCTCAGATACAACCCAGATTTTGACAATGAGCCTTACTTCCAAGACTTCGATGTCGAGTACGAGTCTGGTATGACAGTACTTGATGCTCTACTTAACATCCAAGACAAGTATGACTCTAGCTTAGCTTTCCGATGGGAGTGCAGGGGTGGCCAATGTGGTTCCTGCGCGGTTAAAGTGAACAGAATAGCAAGAATCGCATGCAGGACCAAGGTTGAACCTGACGAGGAGCTAGTTCTGGAGCCTATGGAGAAGATGCCTGTCATCAAGGATCTAGTAGTTGACATGGCGCAGACCACCTATCGTCTTAGGCGTATACGACCATACGTGGCACGTGATAAAAAGCCTCAGAGACCAGAGATAATCCATGCTGAGGAGATCGAGAAGGTGCGAGAGATACGCAAGTGCATCGAGTGCAGTGCCTGTCTATCGAATTGCCCAATCGTTCATGAAACCTGGGACTATCCAGGACCAATGATCATCCGCCAGATTGCAAGACTCGAGCTTGACCCGCGTGACGTTGAGGACCGTGTGGCTATGGCAATGAACGAGTCTGTCTACAGCTGCACTACATGCAAGATGTGTACAGACATCTGTCCCAAGAAGATCGATATTCCTGCTCTAGCTGTAGAGATGCTCAGAGTAAAGGCTGTTGAGGCAGGCTATCCATTGGCTGAGGGTCAGCAGGCTTTTCTTGATTCAATCAATGAAACCGGCAGGGCTGTTCCAGTAAAGGACGCTCCGCTTCTCAAGGAGGTCAAGGATGCAGAGTTCTTTGTGGATAACCCGCGTGGTAGAGTTGCTTTCTTCACAGGCTGTCTCATAGACTACCGAATGCAGAGCACTGGAAAAGCCCTGATTGATATCCTGAACCGCAATAGCATCGATGTAGTCGTTCCGAAGGAACAATGGTGCTGTGCGAGTCCAGCATTCAGAACTGGTGACCTTAACACCGCTCATGCTGCGGCGCGAAGAGTCACTGAAATCTTTGAGGAGGCCTGCAAAAAGTACGATTGTGACACAGTTGTGGTCGCATGTGCTGGATGCGGCAAGACGCTCCGTGAAGATCATCGTCCTTTCATTGAGGAGGAACGTGGTGAGCCGCCCCTTTACAAGGTCCACGATATGGCTGAGTACATGATTCAGGTCATTGGAAAGGAGAACATAGTCCCGCCAAAAGGCGAGATTAAGATGAAGGTCACCTATCACGAACCTTGTCATCTGGGAAGGGGTCAGCATGTATATGACGAGCCAGTTGAACTTCTAAAGATGATTCCAGGAGTGGAATACATCGAGGACCCATACAGGAACCGATGCTGTGGTGCTGGCGGTGGTGTCCGTGCTGGTCTGCGTGAGTTGTCTCAGAAGATTGCTACTACAAAGAAGGAATACATCGAGGCCACTGGAGCTGACATGGTCACTACTGAGTGTCCGTTCTGCACTATTCAAATCAACGACATGATGAAAGAGAGTTCAACTGGAATGAAAGTTCGTTACATCCCTGATCTCCTAGCTGAGTCCTACAGAAAGGGCGATGCCCAGGCGTAGTCACTCATGGAGAGGCAAAAGGCCTCTCCTTTCTTCCATTTCCAAGCGAATTACATTACTTCATCCTTGGGAAGTGACTTTCCAATTTCACACTTTGAAACTTAAATACTTTATATTTTGAAGTAATGGATAGTGAATAAAATGACAACCAAAAGTCAGCCGCATACGTCAAACACAAGTTATCGTGTAATGGCATGGTATCTTCGGTTTCGTGAAAGATTCAGGAAGCCTGCAGATTTTGTAAGCAATCTCGGAATCGGTGAAGGGCATAATGTCTTAGATTATGGATGCGGCATTGGAAGTTACACCATTCCCGCAGCAAGGCTCGTTGGAGAAACCGGAAGGGTCTATGCTCTAGATATTCATCCTTTTGCCATTGAACGAGTCAAGAAACGAGCCAGGAAAGAAGAACTCTCAAACATAGAAACAATTCAATCCGATTTGGCTACTGGTCTTCCTGAAAATCATCTTGACTTTGCGCTTCTAATCGATGTATACACATGGGTAGATAACAAGATTGGCCTTCTCAAGGAAATCCACAGAATATTGCGGCCTTCAGGAGAATTAGTATTCCTTATTGATCATGTTTCTCCTGAGGGATGTAAGGTGGCGGTTGAGGATTCAGGTTTGTTCAAACTCGTTCTTCAAGAGGGCAATTTGCTCAGATATGAGAAGATTTGACAGCATTACTTTCCCTTGAGATATTGTTTGAGCATCCTGTGAACCTGAAGGGCAGCTAGAGCGTTGTCAATCAATCCCTGCTCGGCTAGTGACCAAACTGCCTGAGTGAAGATGATGACATGTGATGCTCTCGGTTCTCCATTGAGGGTAGACATGGCATACTGTGCTGCTCTCACAACAGGCCAGTCCTTCTTTGATATATCAGGGATTACCTCCTCGAAGACGTCTGACTTCAATTCCATCATTTCGTCCCAATAGTCAGTAGCGTTCTTGACAAGCCAAAGTCTGACCTTTCCTGAGTTTGGAAGGTCTATGCCGCTTGGCAGCTGGTCCCAGTCAGTTCCTTTCTTCGTCTTCATGAGCTCATCAGCAGCTAATTGCTGAGTGGTCAGAAGCTTCACTCTGATGTTCTGCTTTAATCTATCTAGCAACCAATCAACTGTGTGACTATGCACAAGTCCTGTCTTTGCGGCAGCAGCTATCCTTTGTGCAAAGATGCCATTATGCCCAAGGACTCCATACTCCACGATGGATGTGCCAATGAGGTTCTTGTGTTTCGACAGGCTTGTTGATGCCGCCATCTTGTCCATTTGGTCATCTACTCTGAAACCATCGGGTTGCTTTTGTGGCACCTTTCTGACAAGATATTCTGTTAGATGCCAGAGAGCGGCCTGATGTGGGAGCTTGTAGCTAGCCTGTGGGAGTTCACTAACAAGAGATATCGGCATGATGAA